>NZ_JADFUE010000032.1:0-76673 GCF_054967145.1 Bradyrhizobium sp. UFLA06-24 | reverse complement strand
GTCTCCGAAGGATTTTGCGGCCGCCAAAGCCGAAACCTCTCGATCAGCGAATTAGTGAACATGCACAATTGCGAGCGAAGCGAAGCAATCCAGAGATGTTTCCGCGCAGGAAGTCCGGATTGCTTCGTCGCGCCAGCGCAAAATTGCTACGCAATTTTGTCGCGGGCTCCTCGCAATGACGGCGAGAGAGTAGGCCTCACGCCACCAGCGATAGCTGCGGCAGGCTCGCCACCACCGATTGGTTGCGGCCGCCGGCTTTCGCGGCATAGAGCGCCTTGTCGGCGGCCGCGACCAGGATCGGCCAGTCCATGCCGGCGCTGGGCACGAGGCTGGCGATGCCGCAGGAGACGGTCGATCCCGTCCCGCCGTCGGACCAGCCCTGCACTTTGGCGCGAATCGTCTCTGCGATCCTGAAGGCGTCTGCGGCCGAGGTGTTCGGCAACAGCACGGCGAATTCCTCTCCGCCATAACGTGCGGCGCAGTCGCCGGCGCGACGAACCGAATCGGAGATGCAGATGGCAATGCCGACCAGCACCTGGTCGCCGGCCTGGTGGCCGAACGTGTCATTATAGGCCTTGAAGTGATCGGTATCGATCATCAGGAGCGCGAGCGGCGTCTTCTCGCGCATGGCGCGCCGCCATTCGATGTCGATGACGGCATCGAACTTGCGGCGGTTGCGCAAGCCGGTGAGCGCGTCCGTCGTCGCCATCTCCTCGAGCTTGCTTTCGGCTTCGGCGCGGCGGCCGATCTCGCGGGCGAGCACCAGCGTCGAGCCCAGCATGAACAGGATCAGCGCGACCACCACCGCGCCGATGCGATAAGCTTCCTTCTGCCAGAGCTGGAATACGGCGCCCAAGGGTTTGCCTGCGACGACAAACAGCGGACCGGAGCCGCTGCTGCGCACATAGAGACGCGGCGTCACGTCGACAGGTCCCTTGCCGGCATAGGATCCGCCCGCCCTGAGGTTATCGGGCTTCCAGTCCTGCCGCGTTCCCAGGTTCTTGCCGATGACGTCGAGATCGAACGGCCGCCGCATCATAATGGTGCGGTCGCGCTTGAGCACGGTGATGGTGTCGTCGGGATCGAGGCTGAGCCGCTCGAACAGCTCGTGGAAATAGCTGAAGCGGATCGACCCGGCCACCACGCCCATGAAGCCGCCGTCGCTGTCGCTGATGCGCCGGCTCAGCACGATCGAATAGGCGCCGCGGAACAGCATCGGCCGGCTGATGAACAGCCCGGCTCCGGGATTGTCGCGGTGAACCGTGAAATAGTCCTCGTCGGCGCGGTTCTCGGCTTGCGGGTCGAGCGTGGACGCGTCGATGGTCAGCTTGCCGTCGGCATCGAACACCTGGATGGCGCCGAAATGCCGCGCCGTCGTGGCATGGTCGAACAGGATGAGCTGGCGGATCGGCTTTGCAACGGTGGCGATCTCGGGCAGCAGCATGTTGCTGGCGACCGCCTTCAGTGACAGATCGTAGACCTCGATGTTGCGGCTGATGTCGGCGTCGATCGTCGTCGCCAGGTTCTCCAGCGTCTGGCGGGCGAGCGCCTCCTCGCCGCGGCGCATGTCGAGCATGACGTTGACGCAAATGGCGGAAAAGCCGATCACCGTCACGACGGACGAGATGATCAGCAGCTTCGCCGAAATGCGCCACGGCCGCCGGGCCGTGACGTCGCGCCATCCAGACAGCATCGATTGCTCCTGCCGTTACTGGATGCACCTGAAATGTTGCACAGTGTTTAAGCCGCGACTTGGCTGCTGCAATGAGTTAAGAATTGGTTTCCGCGGATCACGCTTTTGCGCAGATCAGGCCGTGGATAAAGGATGAGGACGGCGGTGAACGATTACGACGCGCTCCGCGATTACCTACTGCGGCAGAAGCAGACGGAATTCGTGCTGAGCTTCGAGCAGATCGAGGAGATCATCGGCGCGGCCCTGCCGCGCGCGGCCAACCGTGCCTCATGGTGGGATAGCCTGCGCAGCCCCGACATCCAGATGCCCCAGCGTGAAGCCTGCCTGGCTGCCGGCTTCGTTGCGACCAGGATGCCTGACGGCCAGAGCGTGCGGTTCACGAAGCGGAAGAAGGACGGGCGAAGGTGAAGGGCTAAAATCTCTCGCCGTCATCCTGAGGTGCTCGTTCTGCAACGCAGGACGAGCCTCGAAGGGCGACGGCCCGGCTGCATCTCGGCCGCTCATCCTTCGAGGCTGGCCAAGCGCCGCTTCGCGTCGCATGGCTCACGCCCCAGGATGACGGTTTGATATTGCGCGCGAGTCGAGAGATCAGATCAGCTCGCCGCTTCCAGCCGCACTTCCGTGAGCAGCCGCATCGCCGCATCCGCATCCATCGGCTCGCCGAAGGCGAAGCCTTGCGCGTATTCGCAGCCCAATTGATAGAGCTCGACCGCGTCGGAATCCGTCTCGGCGCCTTCCGCCACCACGTCCATGCCGAGATCATGCGCGAGCGCGATGATCGACTTCAGGATCACCGGCCGCGTGCCGCGATTGGTGGTGCGGACGAAGGACTGGTCGATCTTGATGGTGTCGAACGGGAAGCGCTGGAGATAGGCGAGCGAGGAATGGCCGGTGCCGAAATCATCGAGCGACAGCCCGGTGCCGAGCTCTCGGATCCGCGTCAGCATTTGCGCGGCGTGCTCCGGATTCTCCATCACCAGCGATTCCGTCAATTCCAGCTTCAGCGTGCCGCGCGCCACCGAGGAGCGCGACAGCACGGTGCGGATGTCGTGGATGAGGTCGTGGCGCAGGAGCTGCCGGGAGGAGACGTTGACACTTGCGAAGATCGGCTCGCGCGAGCGCATCGCGCGCTGCCAGACCGAGAGCTGCTTTGCGGTCTGGTCGAGCACGAACATGCCGAGGTCGACGATCAGGCCGGTCTCTTCCGCGACGGTGATGAATTCCGACGGCGCCATGCGCCCGAGCTTGGGATGGTCCCAGCGCACCAGCGCCTCGAAGCCCGCGACCGAACGATCCTCCAGCCGCACGATCGGCTGGTACAGGATCGTCAATTCCTGCCGCTCGATGGCGCGGCGCAGCTCGCTCTCCAGCGTCAGTCGGTCGGTCTTTCGCGCGCGCATCGCGGGCTTGTAGACGTCGATGCGGTCGCCGCCGATGCGCTTGGAATGATACATCGCAAGCTCGGCGTCCTTGATGATCTCGTCCGTCAGTTGCGTCTGAGGGTCGGACAAAGCGAGCCCGATCGACGCCGTCAGGAAGATCTCGCGGTCGTTGAAGGCGATCGGCGCGCGGATCGTCTTGCGGATGGTCTCGGCGAAGGCGGTGATGCGGGCCGGGTCCTGCTCGGACAAGAGGATCAGGCCGAACTGGTCGCCGGCAAGCCGCGCCAGCGTGTCCTGGGGTTTGAGGATGCGGGTGAGACGGCGGGCCAATGTCAGCAGGATGGAATCGCCGACCGCGATGCCGACGGAATCGTTGACCTGCTTGAAGCGGTCGAGGTCGATCACCATCAGCGTCGGCCGCAGCGTCGGCATGGTCTTGGCGAAATTCGCCACCGCGCCCAGCCGGTCCATGAACAGCTTCCGGTTCGGCAGGCCGGTGAGGTTGTCATGCACGGAATCGTGCAGCAGGCGCTCCTCGGCGTTGCGCAGCTCCGTGACGTCGGTGAGCGTGCCGACCACGCGCGAGACCTCGCCGTCGGAGCCGACCACCGGGCGCGCCTTCAGCGCGAACCACATGAAATGGCCATCGGGGGTGCGCAGGCGGAAATCCTGCACCAGGCGGCCGCGGCGCTGGTCGAGCACGCTGTCCAGCGCGGCGCGGAACCGGTCCTGGTCGAGCGGGTGCAGCACCTCGAGCCAGGAGGCCGCCGGTCCCTCCAGCGTGCCGCGCTTGAGGCCGAGCAGGGCTTCGGTCTCGGGGCTGGTGAAGACCTTGTCGGCGGAGACGTCCCAGTCCCAGATCAGATCGCCGGAGCCGGCCAGCGCGAGCGCGCGGCGTTCGATGTCGGATACCACGCCGGTCGTGGCACCGCCGCCGGCAAAGGCGTGCTGCATCACCGTGAAGCCGATCAGCATCACGATCAGCACGAGGCCGCCGAGCAGGGCAGGGCCGACGATATCGTTGGTGACGGAGCCTGCCACCGTCATGCCGGCCGCGACCACCCAGACCACCAGGAGGAACCAGGTCGGGATCAGCAGCACCGCACGGTCGAAACCGTGGGTCGAGAGATAGACGATCAGCGCGAAGCCGGCGAAGGCGATCAGCACCAGCGAGATGCGGGCGATGCCGGACGCCACGGCGGGGTCGAACAGCGCGAGCGCGACCAGCGAGCCAAGGAAGGCGAGCCAGCCGACCGTGATGTGCGAATAGCGTACATGCCATCGACTGAGGTTGAGATAGGCGAACAGGAACACCAGGAGTGTCGCTGCCAGGATCGCTTCACCCGCCGCCCGCCAGATGCGCTCGGCGTTGTTCGACATATCGAGCACCTTGCCCCAGAAGCCGAAATCGACCCCGATATAGACCAGCACCGCCCAGGCCAGCGCCGCGGCCGCCGGGAACATGATGCTGCCCTTCACTACGAACAAGATGGTGAGAACGAGAGCCAGAAGTCCGGAGATTCCGATCACGATGCCTTGGTAGAGCGTGAAGGAGTTGACCTTGTCCTTGTAGGCTTCGGGCTCCCACAGATAGAGCTGCGGCAGCTTGTCGGTGCGCAGTTCCGCGACGAAGGTGACGACGGCGCCCGGGTCGAGCGTGACGCGGAACACGTCCGCGGTCGGGCTCTCCTGCCGGTCGGGCCGGTCGCCCGTCGACGGCGTGATGGTCGCGATGCGTGACAGGCCGAGGTCGGGCCATAGCAGGCCCGAGGACACGATGCGATAATGCGGGGCGACGATCAGACGGTCGAGCTGGTCGTCGGTATTGTTGGCAAGCGCAAACACCACCCAGTTCTGGCCGCCCTCGCGGGCGCGCACCTCGATGCGACGGACGATGCCGTCGGTGCCGGGGGCGGTGGAGACCTGGATGCGGTCCGTGTCGCTGCGCTGATGCTCGAGCACACCGGTGAGGTCGATCGCCGGCGCGTCGCCGCGGACGCTGACGGCGTCAAGCGCGCGTGCAGGCGACGCGGCGACAAGAATCATGAGGCCCAGCGCAATGGGCGCGAGGCACCTGATCAGACGCAAGGTCAGTTCTCCGCGTTCGACGCAAACTCAGTCTGCAAGACGATTTCACGCCGAACGGAAGTGGTTCGGCGGTTCGCGATAGATGCCACGAAAGCGAGGAAAATCAAAGGGTTTCCGCCTCGCTTGGTGGGTCAGCGGCCTAGACCTCCAACACAATTTTGCCAATATGTGCCGAGGTCTCCATGCGCCGGTGTGCGTCGGCGGCCTTTTCCAGCGGGAAAGCGCTGTCCATCAGCGGTTTGACACGGCCCTCGCGCAACAGCGGCATCACTTTCGCTTCAATCGCAGCCACCATCGCCGCCTTGTCCGCATTACTACGGGGCCGCAAGGTCGAGCCGGTATGGGTCAACCGCTTCACCATCACCTTGGCGATGTTCGCGGTGATCTTGGGACCGTTGAGGGTTGCGATCTGTACGATACGGCCGTCGACGGCGGCGGCATCATAATTGCGGTCGACATAGTCGCCGGCGACCATGTCGAGGATCAGGTTGACGCCGACCTTGTCCGTCTCTTCCTTGACGACAGCGACGAAGTCTTCGGTCTTGTAATTGATCGCGCGGTCGGCCCCGAGCTTGAGGCAGGCATCGACCTTGTCCTGCGAGCCCACGGTCACGAACACCTTGGCGCCGAACGCCTTGGCGAGTTGGATCGCCATGGTGCCGATGCCCGAGGAGCCGCCATGGATCAGCAGCGTCTCGCCGGCCTTCAGGCCGCCGCGTTCGAACACGTTGTGCCAGACCGTCATCAGGGTTTCCGGCAGCGCACCGGCTTCCTTGATCGACAGTGCCGAGGGCACGCTCATCGCCTGGGCGTCCTGCGCGATGCAGTACTGCGCGTAGCCGCCGCCGGCGACCAGCGACATCACGATGTCGCCGACCTTGTGCCGCTTGGCGTTGCTGCCGACCGCGACCACCTCACCGGCGATTTCCAGACCGGGCAGGTCGCTGGCGCCGGGCGGCGGCGGATAGGCCCCGGAGCGCTGCGCGACGTCGGGCCGGTTGACGCCGGCAGCCATCACCTTGACCAGGATCTCGTCGGGACCCGGCTGCGGAAGGGGGCGTTGTTCCGGCACCAGCACCTCGGGTCCACCGGGCTTGGAGATGGCGACCACGGTCATTTGCGCGGGCAGCTTGTCCATGATGTGTCCTTGAGCAAAGGTGCGAGGGGAACGAGGCCTTTGATTAGCCAGCGCAGTCCGGGCTGGCAACCGCCCAAGCCGTATATCAAGCGTGTGGTCCGGTCCGCGGACGAGAGGAGGAAGGACGATGGCGATGGAAGACGACGACCGTCCGCGCAAGAAGGTCACCCACGAGATCGGACAGGATCTCTCACTGTTGTCGGTCGAGGAACTGACCGAGCGCGTCGCCTTGCTGAAGACCGAGATCGGCCGACTGGAAGAAGCCGCCACGAAGAAGCGCGCCTCGCGCGATGCGGCGAACAGTTTCTTCAAGACGTAGGCGTCGCGCCGAACTCTTTCCGCCGTCATTCCGGGGCGCGACGAAGTCGCGAACCCGGAATTCATCAGGCAGCACAGACGGCCGCGCAATGGATTCCGGGCTCGGCGCTACGCGCCGCCCGGGAATGACGGTGGAAAGAGCACGCTGTTACACTCGTCCAATGACCGACATGACTAACGAACTCTCAAAAATTTAGCTCGTTTACGCGCCATTAAGCTTTCGAGTTTATGACTGGAACTGTCCTCGTTTGGACACCGAGTGGCTCCTGTCCACTCTGTTTGACGCCTCCCTGTTATCAACTTTCAAAGCCGCCGGTCTCCGGCGGCTCTTTTTTTGTCCATTTCCGGTTGAATTTCTGGGGGATGACCCGCGGAAACCATATCCGCGCTTGTCGCTGGACTCCGCCCTTTCTGCGCGCAATGATTTGTTCATCATAACCCGGCGCCAAAGCCGGACAGGTAAACAGTTGCGTAAGGGGCGTTAACCATGGAACGTTTGCAAGCCGACGGTGCTCTCGTTCAACTCAGCGAGCGATTCACCAATTCTGCGGCCTTTGGCGCTCTGTTCCGCGAAGGCATGGATCTGGTCGAAGAAACCGCGGCCTACCTCGACGGCGCCGGCCGTACCGAGGCCAAGGCGCTCGACCGTGCCGTCAGCCTCACTTACGCGACCGAGAGCATGCGTCTGACCACGCGCCTGATGCAGCTCGCCTCGTGGCTGTTGCTGCACCGCGCCGTGAAGGAAGGCGAGATGACGCTGGTCCAGGCAAACCGCGAGAAGACGAAGGTCAAGCTCAGCGCCGCCGATCCCGGCCCCGCCGACACCATCGAGAAGCTGCCGGCGCAACTGCAGGACCTGATCCATCGCTCGATGAGCCTGCAGACCCGCGTGCGCCGCCTCGACAGCTCGATCCACAACCCGCCGGCCGAGCCCATGTCGATCGGCAATCCGCTCGTGCCGCACCTCAACGCCCTGAAGGCCGCGTTCGAGCGGTAAGGTCTATCAGTCGTCATTGCGAGCGCAGCGAAGCAATCCAGAAATCCCCCTGCGGAGACAGTCTGGATTGCTTCGCTGCGCTCGCAATGACGAGGTTCCCAAAAACAAAACGCCCCCGGCTGTCCGGGGGCGTTTTTGGTCTCCAGCCTTGCGGCGGGATCAATCCTTCTTGAGGAAGCCCGAGAACTTCTTCTGGAAGCGCGAGACGCGGCCGCCGCGATCCATGATCTGGGCGTTGCCGCCGGTCCAGGCCGGGTGCGATTTCGGGTCGATGTCGAGGTTCAGCGTGTCGCCTTCCTTGCCCCAGGTGGAGCGGGTCAGGTACTCGGTTCCGTCGGTCATCACGACCTTAATCGTATGATAATCCGGATGAATTTCGGCTTTCATGGCAATTCCTAGGGCGACCGGCGCCTTGCTTGAGTGACTATCGAATGACGGATTTGGCCGGTCTATACCTCACGGGCCCCCTTAAAACAAGCCATTGTGGGGACAGGAGAACCGGGCGGTCCCCTAAGGGACTTACCGGATTTGCCACTACCCTTGCACCGGCCTATGTGGGGTTATCTCCTCTTCCTTAGGTCCGATCTCATGAGCGCAGTGGAACGGCTTGACGACCAGTACCGCGACGCGCGCGACAGCGCGCCGGCGGAGGCTCCCTCGGTCGAGGCCGAGCTGATCGAGCAGCCCGCCAAGAGTCGCGCCAAGCTGCGCCCGCTGATGGCCCTTGCGCCCTATGTCAGCCGCTATCGCGGCCGGGCGGCGCTGGCCTTTGTCGCTCTCACGGTCGCTGCGCTGACCACGCTACTGGTGCCGGTCGCGGTGCGGCGGATGATCGACTTCGGCCTGACGCCCGAGGGGATCGAGCTGATCAACAGCTATTTCTCGGTGATGATCGCGGTGGTGGCCGTGCTCGCGCTCGCGAGCGCTTCGCGTTACTATCTGGTGATGACGATCGGCGAGCGCATCGTCGCCGATCTCAGGCGCGACGTGTTCGGCCATCTGCTCTCGCTGTCGCCGTCCTTCTTCGATTCCGCGCGCAGCGGCGAACTGGTGTCGCGGCTCACCGCCGATACCACGCAGATCAAATCGGCCGTCGGCGCCTCCGTGTCGATCGCGCTGCGCAACCTCATGATGTTCTTCGGCGCTGCGGCGATGATGGTGATTACCAGCCCGCGGCTGTCAGGCTTCGTGCTGCTGGCCATCCCGCTGATCGTGCTGCCGCTGGTCGCCTTCGGCCGCTGGGTGCGGCGGCTGTCGCGCAACGCGCAGGACACACTGGCCGATGCGTCCGCCTATGCCGGCGAGCTGGTCGGCGCGATCCGCACCGTGCAGGCCTATACCAGCGAAGGGCTGGCCGCGAAGCGCTTTGGCGGCGAGGTCGAGCAGGCCTACGAGGCCGCGCGCACCTCCACGCAGGCTCGCGCCGTTCTCACCGCCATCGTCATCTTCATCGTGTTCGCAAGCGTGGTCGGCATCCTCTGGATCGGCTCGCATGACGTCCTCACGGGTACGATCACGCCAGGCCGGCTCGGCCAGTTCGTGCTCTATGCAGCCTTCGCGGCCGCCGGTCTCGGCCAGCTCAGCGAGGTCTGGGGCGAGGTGTCGGGTGCATCAGGGGCCGCCGAACGGCTGTTCGAGATCTTGCACGTGAAGCCTGAGATCGCAGCGCCCGCATCGCCGCGCGCGCTGCCGGTGCCGGCCCGCGGCGAGGTCGGCTTCGATCGCGTCAGCTTCGCCTACCCCGCACGGCCCGACGTCAATGTGCTCGATGCGGTGTCGTTTGCCGTGCGGCCCGGCGAGAAGGTCGCGATCGTCGGCCCGTCCGGCGCCGGCAAGAGCACGATCTTCCATCTCCTGCTGCGCTTCTACGATCCGCGCAATGGCGCGATCTCGCTCGACGGCGTGCCGGTGAAATCAGCCGACCCGCGCGATTTCCGCGCCCGCATTGCGCTGGTGCCGCAGGAATCCAACGTGTTCGCGGCGAGCGCGCGCGAGAACATCCGCTTCGGCCGGCCCGACGCTGATGATGCCGAGGTCGAGCGCGCCGCCGAGCTCGCGCATGCCGCCGAGTTCATCCGCCGCCTGCCGGAAGGTTTCGACACCCCGCTCGGCGAACGCGGCGTGACGCTGTCGGGCGGCCAGCGCCAGCGTATCGCGATCGCCCGCGCGATCCTGCGCGATGCGCCGTTATTATTGCTCGATGAAGCCACCTCGGCGCTCGATGCCGAAAGCGAGACCTTGGTGCAGACCGCGCTCGAGGAGCTGATGCGCCACCGCACCACGCTGGTGATCGCGCATCGCCTCGCCACCGTGTTGTCCTGCGACCGCATCCTGGTGATGGACCAGGGCAGGATCGTCGAGCAGGGCACGCATGCCGAGCTCGTCGCCGCGAACGGGCTCTATGCGCGGCTGGCGAGGTTGCAGTTCGAGGGGGCTTAAGAGCTCTCTCCACCGTCATTGCGAGCGCAGCGAAGCAATCCAGACTGCATCTGCGGGACGACTCTGGATTGCTTCGCTGCGCTCGCAATGACGCGTAGAGGGAGTCTCGCATCCCACCGTAACTGCGCTCGCGGAGTCTATTTACACTTCGGCGAGCCCATCGGCACGTTGGGCCACGGCCAGTTCTTCCAGCTCCCGCCTTCGCCGATACAGGCCGATCCGCCGTCGGCGGGAGGCTGACTGTTCGTCGGAGTTGGCGGATCCTTGCTCTCACTTGCAGCCTTGGGCGGCGGGGCCAAGCGCTGGTCGACATAAACGGTCGACACGTAACCCGCGACGATCACGCCCAGAAAGACCGAAGATCCTTTGGCCAGGTCGTTCAGCCGCATCGATTCACTCCATCCATCGGTCACGGGCGCCACGCCATCTTCAGCACCGGCCGCCCCGATGTCGGGTTCACATCCTCGCCGGCATGGGCAAAGCCGTTGCGTTCGTAGAAGCGGATGGCGCGGGCGTTGTCCTTGTTGACCAGCAGCGTGACCCCAGAAGGCGACAGCCGCTTGGCCTCATCGACCAGCAGCCTTGCTGCATCCGAGCCCCAATGATCGGGATCGACCACGAGCTGGTCGAGATAGCCGTCCCCGTCGATGGTCACGAAGCCGGTCAGTGCGCCGTCCTGTTCCGAGACGACGATCTGGGACTTCGGCACCAGATCCTTGCGCCAGCGCTCGCGCCACCAGTCGAGCCGCGCGGCGAAATCGATCTGCGGATAGGCCTGCTGCCAGGTGCGATGCCAGAGATCGATCGCCGCCGCTTCGTCAGTGGCCGCGTAGGGGCGGAGGTGGAGCGTGCTCACTACCGCTCCGTCAGCTTCAGCTCGATGCGGCGGTTGCGCTTGTAGGCCTCCTCGGTGTTGCCCGGGTCGAGCGGCTGGAATTCGGCAAAGCCCGCGGCGACCAGGCGCTGGGCCGGCACGCCGAGCGAGATCAGATATTGCACCACCGAGATCGCGCGCGCCGACGACAGGTCCCAGTTCGACTTGAAATTCGGGCCGTTCACCGGGCGCACGTCGGTGTGGCCGTCGACGCGCAGCACCCAGGCGATCTCGGGTGGGATCTTCTTGTCGAGCTCGATCAGCGCGTTTGCCACGGTGTCCAGCTCGGCCTTGCCCTCGGGCAGCAGCGTCGCCTGGCCGGTGTCGAAGAACACTTCGGACTGGAACACGAAGCGGTCGCCGACGACGCGGATGTCGGGGCGGTTGCCGAGGATGGCGCGCAGGCGGCCGAAGAACTCGGAGCGGTAGCGCGACAATTCCTGCACGCGCTGCGCCAGGGCGACGTTGAGGCGCGAGCCCAGATCGGCGATGCGATTCTGCGATTCCTTGTCGCGCTTCTCGCTGGCGTCTAACGCCTCTTCCAGCGCCGCCAATTGCCGGCGCAGCGCGCTGATCTGCTGGTTCAGCACCTCGATCTGCGCCAGCGCCCGCGCCGACACGGCCTTCTCGGAATCCAGCGCCTTGCCGAGCTCGGCGGTTTTACCTTGCGCATCGTTGCCCGCATTGGCGAGGCCTTCATAGAGGCCTTTCATGCGATCGCGCTCGCTCTCGGCGGAGGCGAGGCCGGCCTTCAGCTGCGAGACCTCGTCGTCGAGCGAGAGCTTGCCGAGCTTCTCGAGCGACAAGAGCTCGGTGAGCTGGGCGATCTTGGCGTTGAGCTGCTCCAGCGCCTTGTCCTTGCCGGTCACCTCCTGCGACAGGAAGAACTGCACGACCAGGAACACCGAGAGCAGGAAGACGATCGACAGCACCAGCGTCGACAGCGCGTCGACGAATCCGGGCCAGTAGTTGAAGGCGCCTTCGCTGCGGCGGCCGCGGGCTAGAGCCATGCTCGTCGATCTCCACTTTCGTGTCCCGGACGCGGTGCGGCGTGCAACGCTGCTCCGCAGAGCCGGGACCCAGAATCTCTCATCGATGGGCCCCGGCTCTGCAGCGCATCACTTCGTGCTGCGCAGCGTCCGGGGCACGAGACCTTCGTCTCAACTCTTCTCGGGCTGGCGCGCGATGCGCTCCAGCAGGCGGCGGATCTCGCGGTTCTGCTCGCCCTGGCCGTCGGCCCATTCCCGGATCATCTGCTGCTCGGTCCGCATGTGCGAGACCAGCGCCTGGATGGCTTCGGCGAGGCTCGCCATCGCCGCCGTGGTGCCGCGGCTGGCGCTGCCCTCCTCGAGCACGGAGCGAAGCCGCTCTACAGCGGCCTGGAGCTCGCCGCTGGCAACGCCGCCGCCACTGCTCGCGACGGCGGTGACTTCGCTAGTACCGTATTCGCGCACGGTGGTGGCGAGCCAGTCCTCGAGGTCGGTATAGAAGCGGTTCTGCGCCTGGCTCGATTGCAGATCGAGGAAGCCGAGGATCAGCGAGCCGGCGAGGCCGAACAGCGAGCTCGAAAACGAAATGCCCATGCCGCCGAGCGGGGCGGCGAGGCCCTCCTTCAGTGTGTCGAACAGCGCGCCGGCATCGCCGCCGACCTTGAGGCCGTCGATCACCTTGCCGACCGAGCCGACCGTCTCGATCAGGCCCCAGAAGGTGCCGAGCAGGCCGAGGAAGACGAGCAGGCCGGTCATGTAGCGGGAGATGTCGCGGGCTTCATCGAGGCGCGTCGCGATCGAATCCAGCAGATGCCGCATCGTGGTCTGGGTGATCGACATCCGCCCGGTGCGCTCGCCGCCCAGGATCATTGCCATCGGCGCCAGCAGCTTGGGGTGCCGGGCCGGCGCGAGGCCGGGATCGGCGATGCGGAAATTGTTGACCCAGGAGACCTCAGGATAGAGGCGGATGACCTGCCGGAAGGCCAGCACGATGCCGATGAACAGCACGGCCCCGATCAGGGCGTTCAAACCAGGGTTGGCGAAGAAGGCCTGGATGATCTGCTTGTAGAGCACGACGCCCACCAGCGCGCACAGCACCAGGAAGACCAGCATCCGCACCAGGAAGACGCTGGGCGAGGACAGTTTTGTGTACTCGATCTCGATGGTGGAGCGGGGCGAGGCGCCTGACGGCATGGCCGGTATCATCCATTACGAAAGCTTGCTTGCTTCCGCACTATGGCACAGCGCCGGGGCAAAAAAAGCGCCGGCTGCGCGGATTTCGGTGGGAGGGGCGGGAACCCAAAGCTGAAACCGGGCTTTGATACGCACATAGGCTGCAAAACTTCGGCATCCCGCGGGCAGGGCTCGGTTTTTGCACGGCTCCGCCCGCCGGGACTGGACCAGGGGAGGGCTGCGTGAGCGTCGTTTCCGCGATCATGGGGACTGCCGAACGCGTGCCCTTGCCCGATGTGGTGGTCCGCGCCGCGATCCAGCGCCTGTGCTCCCGCACGGCAACCCGTCTCGCCGCGCATGATGCGGCCGACGATGCCGCCTTCGCCGGGCGGATGATGCTGAGGTCGATCGCCGAGCACGCCGACGCCGCCAACACCCAGCACTACGAAGTGCCGCAAACCTTCTTCGCGCAGGTGCTGGGACCGAACCGGAAATACTCCTCCTGCTTCTACAGGACCGACGCGACGACGCTGCAGGAGGCAGAGGAGGAGGCGCTGCGTCAGACCGTCGAGCATGCCGGTCTCGCAGATGGACAGACCATCCTCGAGCTCGGCTGCGGCTGGGGCGCCCTGTCGCTGTGGATGGCGCGGCAGTTTCCGCATGCCAAGGTGACCGCGGTCTCGAACTCACGGTCGCAGCGCGCCTATATCGAAGAGATGGCGCAGAGCCGCGGCATGACGAATCTGCGCGTCGTCACATCAGACATGAACGTGTTCGCCCCCGATGGCCAGTTCGACCGTATCGTCTCGATCGAGATGTTCGAGCACATGATGAACTGGCGCAAGCTGATGACGCGCGTGCAGTCATGGCTTGCTCCGGAGGGACGCTTCTTCATGCAGATCTTCACCCATCGCGTCGGCTCCTATCTGTTCGACCAGGCCAATCGCGAGGACTGGATCGCGCAGCATTTCTTCACGGGCGGCCTCATGCCGAGTCATCATCTCGTCCGGCAATATGACGATATCTTTGCAATCGAGAGGGAGTGGCGCTGGAGCGGCACGCATTATCAGCGCACGGCCAACGACTGGCTCGCCAATTTCGACGCTCATCGCGACGCCATCGAAGCCATTTTGCGCAACGTCTATCGCGAGGACACCGCGTTATGGATGCGGCGCTGGCGCTGGTTCTTCCTCGCGACGTCAGGCCTGTTCGGCTACGCCGACGGAACGGAATGGGGCGTCAGCCACTATCGGATGAAGGCGGCGGACCTTTGCGCCTAAGCAGCCTTGCTGGCTCGCGGCTTTGCTGTTTTGCGCGGCTTACTTGGCTTCCTGGATAAGGGGCGCGCAGTCAGACCTAAGCCAAGCGCGCGCAATACCCCCAGCATTGTCGAGAACTCCGGATTTCCGGTCTCGCCGAGGGCCTTGTACAACCCCTCGCGGCTCAGCCCCGTCGATTTTGCTATCTCGCTCATGCCGCGGGCACGCGCAACGGTATTCACGGAGTCACGAATGAATGCCGCGTCGCCTGTCTCCAGCGCAGCCGTAATGAATTCGGCTTGTGCTTCCGGCGTATCCAAATATTCCGCCGCATCAAATGGTGTTGTTTTCAGCGCCATTGCACTACTCCAGTTCCTCAAGCATGGCCCGTGCCCGCTTGATGTCCGCAGATTGCTTTCGCTTGTCGCCACCGCAGAGCAGGATGACCGTCACGGCTCCACGTTGTGCCGCATAGAGTCGATAGCCCGGGCCGTAGTCAATTCTGAATTCAGACAGGCCCGCTCCCAAAGACTTCACGTCGCCAAGTGCGCCGCGTTCGATCAATGCGATTCGGCTTGCGATGCGCGCAACTGCGCGACGGTCGTGTAATCCGGCAAGCCAGCTCCGAAATGCTTCTGTCTGTACAACATCGACCACGAACTGATCTGTAATCCATAGTTCACAGGAGGGCAAGTCCTCAAAGAACGAGGCAATCGCTTTGGCTGGGCGCGTTGTCACGCCGCGCTGGCGCCGGTTCTTCCTCGCGACGTCGGGCCTGTTCGGCTACGCCGACGGAACGGAGTGGGGCGTCAGCCAGTATCGGGTGAAGGCCGCGGATTGATTGCGGTGTTCTGTCGCAGCACGCCGTGATGGAACCCGACTCACAATCAGGTGAGTCCCAAAAAATCACCAGAACTCAGAGCGATAGGGCGTGTGACATTGAGCCGCCCGGGCGATGCGTTGCGTCGCAGCACGTCCATTCTATTTTGACCGCATCAGCCAACAATTCTGGGGCACTTAACTTCATGTCAGGACTTCGAGCGCGATCGGCATGCGTTGCACTGATGCTCGCGGCCATTGCGCCGCTGCTCGGTGCTTGCGACGAATCCTCATCCGCCGTCTCCGCGGCGCAGCCGATCGAACCCGATGTCAGCATCGTCACCGTCAAGCCGCAAGCCCGCGCCGTGGTGCGTGAGCTGCCCGGCCGGATCTCGCCGACGCGCGTCGCCGAAGTGAGGCCGCGCGTGTCGGGCATCGTCGTCGAGCGCCTGTTCCGGCAGGGCAGCGAAGTGAAGGCAGGCGATCCGCTCTATCGCATCGATCCGCGTCCGTTCGAGGTCGAGGTCATGGCCAATGAGGCCGGACTTGCCAAGGCTGAAGCCGCGTTGATGCAGGCGCAGCAGCAGGCGCGCCGTATCGCGACGCTGACCAGCCAGCGTGCCGCGCCGGAAGCCGAGAACGAAAAGACCATCGCAGCCGAGCGCCAGGCCCAGGCCGAAGTCGAAGGCCGCAAGGCCGACCTCGCACGGGCCAAGCTCAATCTGGATTATGCGACCGTGCGCGCGCCGATCGACGGCGTGGTCGGCGCTGCCCTGGTCAGCGAGGGCGCGCTGGTCGTGCAGAACGAGACCAATCTCGCCACCGTGCAGCAGCTCGATCCCATTTATGCGGACTTCACCCAGTCGGTGACCGAGCTCAACCAGCTGCGCCGCGCCTTCGAGAGCGGCGATCTCGATCGCATTGAGGCGGATGCCGCCAAGGTCCGTCTCGTGCTCGACGACAACACGATCTACGCGCTCGACGGCAAGCTGCTGTTCTCCGATGCCAAGGTTGACGCGCATACCGGGCAGGTGACCTTGCGCGGCGAGTTCCGCAATCCCAAGCGCGAGCTGCTGCCGGGCATGTATGTCCGCGTCCGCATCGAGCAGGGCCTGGACTCCGACGCGATCGCGGTGCCGCAACAGGCGGTGCAGCGCAATGGCGGCGGCGGCAGCGAGGTGTTCGTCGTCAAGGACGACAATCGCATCGCGGTGCAGCCGATCCGCACCGGCTCGGTGCAGGACGGCGTCTGGTTCGTCACTGACGGCCTCAAGGCCGGCGACAAGGTCGTGGTCGAAGGCTTCCAGAAGTTTGCGGCCGGCGACAAGGTCAAGCCGCAATCCTGGTCCGAGGCCGAGGCGAGTGCGGACAACAGGCACGCCCTCAAGGTCGTGCGGTGATCCGCCATGCCGAGCTTCTTCATCGACAGGCCGATCTTCGCCTGGGTCGTCGCGCTGTTCATCTGTCTGATCGGCGCGATCTCAATCCCGCTGTTGCCGATCGCGCAATATCCGATCATCGCGCCGCCCTCGATCTCGATCTCGACGAGCTACCCCGGCGCATCGCCCGAAAATCTCTACAACAGCGTCACGCGGCTGATCGAGGAGGAGCTCAACGGCGCCTCTGGTATCCTCAATTTCGAATCGACCAGCGACTCGCTCGGCCAGGTCGAGATCACAGCGAACTTCCAGCCGGGCACCGACACCAGCGCAGCCTCTGTCGAGGTGCAGAACCGCATCAAGCGCGTCGAGGCGCGCCTGCCGCGCGCGGTGATCCAGCAGGGGATTTTGATCGAGGAAGCCTCCAGCGCGGTGCTGCAGATCATCACGCTGAACTCGACCGACGGCAGCCTCGACGAGGTCGGCCTCGGCGACTTCATGATCCGCAACGTGCTCGGCGAGATCAGGCGCATTCCCGGCGTCGGCCGCGCCACGCTGTATTCGACCGAGCGCAGTCTTCGCGTCTGGGTCGATCCCGCCAAGCTGGTCGGCTATGGCCTCACTGCCGACGATGTCAACAAGGCGATATCGGCGCAGAACGCGCAGGTCGCCTCGGGCAGCATCGGTGCGGAGCCGTCGACCGCGACCCAGCGCACCTCGGCGCTGGTGCTGGTCAAGGGCCAGCTATCCTCGCCTGACGAGTTCGGCGCCATCATCCTGCGCGCCAACGCCGATGGCTCCACCGTACGCCTGCGCGACGTCGCGCGCATCGAGGTCGGTGGCCTCAGCTATCAGTTCAACACGCGCCTGAACGGCAAGCCGACCGCGGGCCTGTCCGTGCTGATGTCGCCGACCGGCAATGCGCTGGCGACCGCGAGTGCCGTCGAAGAGAAGATGAAGGAGCTGTCGCGCTTCTTCCCGGCCAACATCAGTTACGAGATCCCCTACAACATCACGCCCGTGGTCGAGGCATCGATCAAGAAGGTGCTGTCGACCCTGCTAGAGGCCGTCGTGCTGGTGTTCGTGGTGATGTTCCTGTTTCTGCAGAACATCCGCTACACCATCATTCCAACCATCGTGGTGCCGGTGGCGCTGCTCGGGGCCTGCACCACGCTGCTGCTCGCGGGCTACTCCATCAACATGCTCAGCATGTTCGGAATGGTGCTCGCGGTCGGCATCCTCGTCGACGACGCCATCGTCGTGGTCGAGAACGTCGAGCGCATCATGGCCGAGGAAGGCCTGTCGCCGAAGGAGGCAACCCGCAAGGCCATGTCGCAGATCACCAGTGCCATCATCGGCATCACCTTGGTGCTGATGGCGGTGTTCGTGCCGATGGCGTTCTTTCCGGGTTCGGTCGGCATCATCTATCGCCAGTTCTCGGTCACCATGGTCGCGGCGATCGGCTTCTCCGCCTTCCTGGCGCTGTCGCTGACGCCGGCGCTGTGCGCGACGCTGCTCAAGCCCGTCCCGGCCGGCCACGGTCACGCCAGGCGTGGCGTGTTCGGCTGGTTTAACCGCATGCTCGAAGGCGGCAAGGAGGGCTATTCCCGCACCGTCGGTTTCTCGCTGAAGCGCACCGGCCGTTTGATGATGGTCTATGCTGCGCTGCTGGTTGGGTTGTCCTGGGCCTTTGTCAGCCTGCCGGGCGGCTTCCTGCCGGTCGACGACCAGGGTTTTGTGACGACCGACGTGCAAACGCCATCGGATTCGTCCTACGGCCGCACCGAGGCGGTGATCGAGAAAGTGGAAAGCTATCTGGCGCAGCGGCCCGGGATCGACAACGTCACCTTCCTCACCGGCTTCAGCTTCTCCGGCCAGGGCATGAACACGGCGCAGGCCTTCATCACCTTGAAGGACTGGTCGAAGCGCGGTCCGAAGGACTCCGCCGCGGCTATCGTCGATGACATCAACCGCGATCTCGGCGCCTCGATCCGCGATGCAAAAATCTCGGCGTTGCAGCCGCCGCCGATCGACAATCTCGGCAACTCCTCGGGCTTTTCGTTCCGTCTGCAGGATCGCGGCCAGAAGGGCTATCCGGCCCTGATGCGCGCCGCCGACCAGCTGATCGCGGAAGCCAATGCCAGCCCGGTGCTGCAGAAGGTCTATGTCGAGGGCCTGCCCGAGGCGGGCGTGGTCAATCTCGTGATCGATCGCGAGAAGGCCGGCGCCTTCGGCGTCACCTTCGAGGACATCAACAACACGATCTCGACCAATCTCGGCTCGAACTACATCAACGACTTCCCGAACCGCGGCCGCATGCAGCGCGTCGTGGTGCAGGCCGACAGCCGCGATCGCATGAAGCCCGAGGACATCCTCAACTACAACGTCAAGAACTCTCGCGGCCAGCTGGTGCCGTTCTCGTCCTTCGCATCGGTCGAATGGTCGCGCGGTCCCACCCAGATCGCCGGCTTCAACTATTATCCGGCGGTGCGCATCTCGGGCGAGGCCAAGCCCGGCTTCACCTCGGGCGATGCCATCGCCGAGATGGAGAGGCTGGCCGGCAAGCTGCCGCGCGGCTTCGGCTATGAATGGACCGGCCAGTCGCTGCAGGAGAAATTATCCGGGTCGCAGGCGCCGTTCCTGCTCGCGCTCTCCGTCTTCGTGGTGTTCCTGTGCCTGGCCGCGCTCTATGAGAGCTGGACCATTCCGCTTGCGGTGCTGCTCACCGTGCCGCTCGGCATCGTCGGCGCGGTGGCCGCGGCGATGCTGCGCGGCCTGCCCAACGACGTCTATTTCACCGTCGGCCTGATCACCATCATCGGCCTCGCCGCCAAGGATGCGATCCTGATCATCGAATTCGCCAAGGATCTGCGCAAAGAGGGCAGGCCGCTGGTGGAAGCCACCATCGAAGCCTGTCGCCTGCGCTTCCGCCCGATCCTGATGACCGGCCTTGCCTTCATCTGCGGCGTGCTGCCGATGGCGATTGCGCATGGTGCTGGCGGCGCCAGCCAGCAGGCGCTCGGCAGCGTCGTGATGGGCGGCATGATCGCGGTGGTGATTTTGGCCTTGCTGATGGTGCCGGTGTTCTTCGTCTCGGTGCAGCGCGTGCTGGCGGGGGATCGGGAGAAGGTGGCGGCGAGCGCCGAGGCGTATGGGCCACCCGCGCCGGTGAAGCCATAGGGCACATTGTCATTCCGGGGCTCGCGCCAAGAGGCGCGCCCCGGAATGACAGGCAGGGGAGCTTGCCTTCCCGGGTTCGTCAATCCAGACTGCATCCCTGGATTGAAGGAGCTTGCATTCGCACCGCGCCGAATGCACAGCCACCCTGCCGATTGAGAGCACCTGATGCGTCTGACCGACATTGCAATCTCGAACTATCGCTCCATCAGGCGGCTCTCCATACCCATTCACCCCTTGTCCGTGTTCGTGGGCGAGAACGGTGTCGGCAAATCCAACCTCTACAAATCCTTGTCGCTGTTGCGCGACGCGGCGACCGGGCGGATCACGCGCACGATCGCCGACGAAGGTGGGTTGAATTCGGTCTGCTGGTCCGGCATCCGCAAGCGCGGCGAGGACGGACGACTGCGATTGTCGGCGAGATTCGAGCGCCTGAAATATTCAATAGAGATCGGATTTCCCAGCCCGCTTGCGGCGGCGTTTGCCGGCGAGCCGATGATCAAGGAAGAAAGCATCGAGGCGACGCAGGGCAAGCGAACGGTCAGGTTGATGGAGCGGAAGAATTCGCTCGTCAGCGTCCGCGACGACGGCGGCACATGGAGCAGCCACAAGGATGCCGTGCTGCCGTCCGAGACGGCGCTCGCGGGATTTTACGACGGCAAGCAATGTCCCGAGATCGACCTGATCAGAAACGCAATGCTGGGATGGCGCTTCTATCACGACTTCCGCACCGATCCGGCCTCGGCGATCCGAAAGCCGTGCCTCGCGATCACGACGCCGTCGCTCAGTGCCGATGGCAGCGATCTGGCAGCGGCCCTGGCGACACTCTATACGATCAGGCAGGACGCCACCGAATTGCAGGACGCGATCCAGGATGCGTTCCCAGGCGCCGATCTCCGCGCCTGGGAGCAGGGCGGTCTGTGCGATTTCGATCTGCAACTGGAGGACATGCCGCGCCCGTTCAGGGCGCATGAACTGTCCGACGGGACGCTGAAATACATCTGCCTGCTCGCCGTGTTCATGGGCTATCGGCTGCCGCCGTTCATCGCGCTGAACGAACCCGAGACCAGCCTGCATCCGTCGCTGCTGGCGCCCTTGGCCCGGCTGATCGCCAAGGCATCAAGCCGCGCCGATATCTGGATCGTCACCCATTCGGAGCAGCTGATGGAAGCCTTGCGAAGCGAGAGCTCGGTCCCGCTTCGCCGGGTGATCAAGCAGAAAGGCGCCACCATGATCGAGGGCCTGACCCTCGGCGGGGAATACCGCGAGGAGGAAGCGGAGGAGGACGACGAATGAATTCCGGGCTCAGCGCTTCGCGCTGCCCCGGAATGACGATTTGGAGGGAGTGCTCTCGCCTTACGCCGGCTTCCGCAAAATCCTCACCAATTCCCCGTGCACGTACTCGTTCCCGCACACCACGTCGCCCGTGACCAGCGCATCGCCCGCGGTGTTGATGTCGCTGATCGTCCCGCCCGCTTCGCGCACCATCAGCATGCCGGCGGCGATGTCCCAGGATTGCAGATTGCGCTCCCAATAGCCGTCGAGGCGGCCGGCGGCGACGAAGGCGAGATCGAGCGAGGCGGCGCCGAAGCGGCGCAGGCCCGCGACGCGGTCCTGGATCGCGGTCATCTCGCGGCGGAATTCCTCGTGGTCGCCGCGGCCGATATGGGGCAGGCCGCAGGCCACCACGCATTCATTGAGCTGGCGGCGGCCGGCGACGCGCAGGCGCTGGTCGTTGAGGAAGGCGCCCTTGCCGCGCTCGGCGATGTAGAGCTCGTCATTGGCGGGGTTGTAGATCACGCCGGCGATCACGGTGCCCTCGCGGGCAAGGCCGATCGAGATCGCGAATTGCGGAATGCCGTGCAGGAAGTTGGTGGTGCCGTCGAGCGGATCGACGATCCAGGTGTGGCTCTTGTCGGTGCCCTCGCGGGTGCCCCCCTCTTCGCCGATGAAGCCGTAGCCGGGCCGCGCCTTGGCGAGGTCCTGGTAGAGGATCTCCTCGGCGCGCTTGTCGGCGAGCGAGACGAAATTGGCCGGCCCCTTCAGCGAGACCTGGAGATGCTCGATCTCGCCGAGATCGCGCTTGAGGCTGCGGCCGGCGCGGCGCGCGGCTTTGACCATGACGTTGATAGTAGCGGAATACAGCATGAGGTCAGTCTTTGATGGGGGAGGGGCGCGAAAGAGCGCCATTTGAGGAGATTGGGTGCCCCGCGAGGGGCCTCAGGTCAAGTCATTTGGTCCCGAGCCATTTCTTGGCGGCGGCCTCCGCCTTGGCACGGTCCTCCGCGGGAAGATCGGCCAGCTCCTTGTCGAGCTCCGGGTCGCCTTTGCCGCCGGTCTTGGCCACCAGATGCCATTTGAAGCCCTCGACCTTGTCCACGGGCGCGCCCATGCCGTTGATCAGCACCCAAGCGAGGCGGTTCTGCGCGATCGCGCTGCCCTGGCGGGACGCCTTGCGCAGCAACGCCACGGCCGCGGGCTCGTTCTTCGGCGTGCCGGTGCCGTTGAACAGGGCGATGGCATATTCGACCTCGGCATCGACATTGTCGGCCAGCGCAGCCGCCTGGAGCAGCCGCACCGACCGTTCGAGGTCTTTCGGCACGCCGGTGCCTTCCTTGTAGAAGGTCGCGAGCGCGTATTGCGCCTCGGGCAGGCCGGCATCGGCCGCCTGGCGCAGCAGCTCGGCGGAGCGCTTGACGTCCTGCGGCAGGGTCTGGCCGTCCAGATAGAGCAAGGCGAGATTATAGGCCGCCTTGGGCTCGCCGAGCTTGGCGGCGGAGGCCATCAGCTTGACCGCCTCGGCCTTGTCGACGGGACCGCCGCGGCCGGCGATGCGCAGCATGGCCAGCGCGAACATCGCCTCGCGGTCGCCGGCGTCGGAGGCGCGCTTGTACCATTCCACCGCCTTGGCGTAGTCGCGCCGGATGCCCATGGCGTTGGAATACAGCTCGCCCAGCATGGTCATGGCCTTGGCGTCGCCCGCCTTGGCGCGCTCGGTGGCGAGGTCGAAGGCAGTCTTGTACTGGCCGCGCTGATAGGCGCCGAACACCAGATCGACGTTGGGATTGTCTGATGGCGGCGCGGGGATCACGGTCGCAGGCAGGGTCGGGCTCGGCGAGGCCGACGGCTTCGGCGCCGGTGCGGCCTCCTTCTTCTTGGTGATCGTGTGCGGCGCGACCTTGGGCTTTTCCTTGGCCGGTTCTTTGGACTTCTGCTTTTCGGGCGCAGGACTTGGGATCGTGCCCGGCGGCGTGATCTGAAGCTGCGCGGCCGCAGGCATTGCCAGGAGCTGCGTCGCCAGCAGCAGCGTGGCCAGAAGCGTGATGCGAGGAAGCTTCATGGCACCCGCTAGCCCTGGCCCGCGGCAGCCGCCGCGAAGGCCTTCTTGATCGCGGCGTCGGCCTCGATCAGCGCGGCCCTGGGTCCGCGCGGGTCGGCCCAGACGAGATCGCCGACCAGCACGAAATCGGCGCCGCTGGCGGCGAAATCGTAGGCCTCCTCGAACGAGGTGGCGAAGCCGACGCAGGGCGGCTCGAACAGCTCGGCCCACCAGTCCAGCCGCTCGGCGATGGCCTCCGCGGACGGCCGCTGGCCTTTCGCATCGGGCTCGCCGAACAGCACGTAATCGGCGCCCATCTCGCCGGCGCTCATGGATTCGTGGCGCGTGGCGAGGCCGCCGACGCCGGCGATGCGATCGGGCTTGAGCGAGGGCAGTGCCTCCTCCAGCGCCGCGACATTTGCCAGATGCGCGCCATCGGCGCCGCCGCGCGCGACGATCTCCGGATGACCGTCGACCAGGAGGGCCGCGCCGGCGTTCTGCACGAGCGGCGCCAGCGCCTTGATCCGAGAGATCATGGTGCGCTGGTCGGTCTCCTTCAGCCGCACCAGCACGGCCGCGACATCGGCCGCCGCGAGCAGATCAGGCAGTTCAGCGAGCAGCGAGGCGGGATCGTCGACGACGGGCGTCGCGAGATAGAGGCGCGGCGCGGGGCGCGGCGGAGGCGATTTGTTCGACAAGATCTAGGCTGCCTTCTGTTCCAGGCTGCTTTGCCATTCGCCTCTGGAGGCGAGGCCGTTCATGCGGGCACGATGACTGAATGCGGCTTGCCCGGCCGCAACGTTCTCGGGCCGGCCGGACCAGGCCTTCTGCGGCGCGGCTTGCAGCGCGCGGCCGTAGGAGAAGGTCAGGCCCCAGGGCAGCGGACCGAGCCTGTGCATGGCGTTGAGATGCGCGGTGGCTTCCTGATCCGACTGGCCGCCGGAGAGGAAGGCGATGCCGGGCACGGCCGCGGGCACGCAGGCCCTCAGCAGCCGGATCGTCTTTTCCGCGACCTCCTCGACGGAGGCCTGCTTTGCGCATTTCTTGCCTGAGATCGCCATGTTCGGCTTCAGCACCATGCCTTCGAGCGCGACGCGCTGCACGCGCAGCTCCTGGAACGTCTTGTTGAGCACGCGGCTCGTCACCTCATAGCAGCGATCGATGTCGTGGTCGCCGTCCATCAGCACCTCGGGCTCGACGATCGGCACGATCTGCGCGGCCTGGCACAGCGCGGCATAGCGGGCCAAAGCGTGGGCGTTGACGCTGATCGCGGTCATCGAGGGGATGCCGCTGCCGATGTCGATCACGGCGCGCCATTTGGCGAAGCGCGCGCCGCGCTCGTAATATTTCTTCAATCGCTCGGCGAGCTTGTCGAGCCCGATGGTGACTGTTTCGCCCGGGCACATCGGCAAGGCCTGCGTGCCCTCGTCGACCTTGATGCCGGGAATGGCGCCGGCCTGTTCGATCAGCTTGACCAGCGGCGTGCCGTCTCTGGCGTCCTGCCAGATCGTCTCGTCATAGAGGATCACGCCGGAGATGTACTGGCTCATGGCCTCCTTGGCGCGAAACAGCATCTCGCGATAGTCGCGGCGGTTCGTTTCCGTCGATTCCACCCCGATCGCGTCGAACCGCTTCTTGATGGTGCCGGAGGATTCGTCGGCGGCAAGGATGCCCTTGCCCGGCGCGACCATGGCGGTCGCGATCCTGTTGAGCTCAGTCAGATTCATCGAGAGGTCCTCCCAAAACGATTCTGCCCTTGCCCGTGAAAATAGACCGTTCTCGGGCAATTGCCGAGACAACGTTGGTCGCAGGGCAAAACCGTTCCCCGTCATTCCGGGATGCGCCGAAAGGCGCAGGCCCGGAATCCATACCCCCAGGCTGTGGTTATGGATTCCGGGCCCACGCTTCGCGTGTCCCAGAATGACCCGGGAATGGGCTTGAGAGGTTTACGCCACCTTCACGATCGCTCACGCGACGCGGGGATCCAGCTCGCCCTTGGCGTAGCGCTTGGCCATCTCGGCGGGGGTCAGGATCTTCTTGAACTTGGCGGCCTGGCCTGCCGTGTTGAACTCCTGCAGCCGCTGCTTGCACAGCTTGGTCATGGCCTCCATCGCCGGCTTCAGGTACTTGCGCGGGTCGAACTCTTCGGGATTGTCCTTCAGGACTTTGCGGATCTGACCGGTCATGGCCATGCGGTTGTCGGTGTCGATGTTGATCTTGCGCACGCCGTTCTTGATGCCGCGCTGGATCTCGGCGACCGGCACGCCCCAGGTCGGCTTCATCTTGCCGCCATAGGCGTTGATGATGTCCTGCAGCTCCTGCGGCACCGAGGAGGAGCCGTGCATCACGAGATGCGTGTTCGGCAGCTTGCGGTGGATCTCCTCGATCACGTTCATGGCGAGGATGTCGCCGTCGGGCTTGCGGGTGAACTTGTAGGCCCCGTGGGACGTGCCCATCGCGATCGCGAGCGCGTCGACCTTGGTCTCCTTGACGAACTTCACGGCCTCGTCCGGATTGGTCAGCAGCTGGTCGTGGGAGAGCTTGCCTTCGGCGCCGTGACCGTCCTCCTTGTCGCCCATGCCGGTTTCGAGCGAGCCGAGCACGCCGAGCTCGCCCTCGACCGAGATGCCGCCGAGATGGGCCATATCGGTCACCGTCTTGGTGACGCCGACATTGTAGGCCCAGTCGCCGGGCGTCTTGCCGTCGGCTTTGAGCGAGCCGTCCATCATGACCGAGGTGAAGCCGGCCTGGATCGCGGTCATGCAGGTCGCGGCCTCGTTGCCGTGGTCGAGATGCACGCAGACCGGAATGTGCGGGTAGATCTCGGTCACCGCGTCCATCATGTGCTTGAGCATGACGTCGTTGGCATAGGAGCGCGCGCCGCGCGAGGCCTGGATGATGACGGGCGCGTCGACCTGGTTGGCCGCGTCCATGATCGCCAGCGCCTGCTCCATGTTGTTGATGTTGAAGGCCGGTACGCCGTAATCGTTCTCAGCCGCATGGTCGAGCAATTGACGCAACGTGATCCGAGCCATCTGTCTTTTTCTCCGTTCGAGCCTGAAGGTCGCTGTTTCCAGCCGACTGTTTACTTGATGCGCAGGACTTCAACGCCGGGCAGCGGCTTGCCTTCCATCCATTCCAGGAATGCGCCACCGGCGGTCGAGACATAGGTGAAGTCGCCGGCCACATGGGCCTGGTTGAGGGCTGCGACCGTGTCGCCGCCGCCCGCGATCGAGATCAGCTTCTTCGCCTTGGTGCGTTCGGCGGCGTGCTTGGCCGCCGCCACGGTGCCGCGGTCGAACGGCTGCATCTCGAAGGCCCCGAGCGGCCCGTTCCAGACCAGCGTGGCGGCGTCGTCGATCGCCGCGTGAACCCGCGCGATGGATTGCGGGCCGACATCCAGGATCATGCCGTCGGCCGGGATCGCGTCCAACCCGTAGGCATGCGAGGGCGCGTTGGCGGCGAAATGATAGGCGACGGTGGCATCCACGGGAAGGATGATGGCGCAGTTGGCGGCTTCCGCCTTCTCCATGATGCGCACGGCGGTTGCGGCGAGGTCCTTCTCGGCCAGCGACTTGCCGACCGCGACGCCCTGGGCGTGCAGGAAGGTATTGGCCATGCCGCCGCCGATCACGAGCGCGTCGACCTTGGTGACGAGGTTTTCCAGGAGGTCGATCTTGGTGGAGACCTTGGCGCCGCCGATGATGGCGATGACGGGCTTGGTCGGCGAGCCCAGCGCCTTCTCCAGCGCATCCAGCTCGGCCTGCATGGTGCGGCCGGCATAGGCCGGCAGCTTGTGGCCGAGGCCTTCGGTCGAGGCATGGGCGCGGTGCGCGGCCGAGAAGGCATCGCTGACCCAGATGTCGCCGAGCTTGGCCAGCTCCGCGACGAAGGCGGGATCGTTCTTCTCTTCTTCCTTATGGAAGCGGGTGTTCTCGAGGCAGAGGATGTCGCCATCCTTCATGTCAGCGACCGCCTTGGCCGCGGGCTCGCCGATGCAATCGTCGGCGAAAGCGACCGGCTTCTTCACGACCTTCGACAGCGCCTCGGCCACGGGCAGAAGCGAGTCCTTGGCATCGCGCCCCTTCGGCCGGCCGAAATGCGCGAGCAGGATGACCTTGCCGCCCTTGTCCGAGATTTCGGTGATGGTCGGCGCGACGCGCTCGAGCCGGGTCGCGTCGGTCACGCGTCCGTTGTCCATGGGGACGTTGAGATCGACGCGCAGCAGCACGCGCTTGCCCTTCACGTCGACGTCGTCGAGGGTGCGGAATTTGGCCATGTCCTGATCACTCGTTGGCTGGCGACGCTACGGCGCATCGCGCTCGGGTGGATTGCCTTCCTGCCTGGTCTTGATCTTACTCCCCTGGCGCACGCCATACGCGATCAATGCGAACAGCAGAATGACGCCAGGAATTCCGATCCAGGCAGGAAGCATTGCGCTCCCCTTAGATCACCTTCGCCATCGCGACGGCGGTGTCGGCCATGCGGTTCGAGAAGCCCCACTCGTTGTCGTACCAGGACATCACGCGCACCAGCGTGCCATTCTGCACCTTGGTCTGGTCCTCGTGGAAGGTCGAGGAGTGCGGGTCGTGGTTGAAGTCGATCGAGACGTTCGGCGCACTGGTGTAGCCGAGGATGCCCTTGAGCTGCTGCTCGCTGGCGCGCTTCATCGCCGCGTTGATCTCCTTGGCATCGGTCGCGCGCTTGGCGACGATCTTGAGATCAACGACCGAGACGTTCGGGGTCGGCACGCGGATCGCGACGCCGTCGAGCTTGCCCTTCAGTTCCGGCAGCACGAGACCGATCGCCTTGGCGGCGCCGGTCGAGGTCGGGATCATCGACATCGCCGCCGCGCGGCCGCGGTAGAGATCCTTGTGCAGCGTATCCAGCGTCGGCTGGTCGCCGGTGTAGGCGTGGATCGTGGTCATGAAGCCGGTTTCGATGCCGACGAGATCGTTCAGCACCTTGGCGACCGGCGCGAGGCAGTTGGTGGTGCAGGAACCGTTGGAGACGACCAGATGATCCTTGGTCAGCGTCTCGTGATTGACGCCGTAGACGATGGTGGCGTCGGCGCCGTCAGCCGGCGCGGAAACCAGCACGCGCTTGGCGCCGGCGGTCAGATGTGCCGAGGCCTTGTCCTTCGAGGTGAAGATGCCGGTGCATTCCAGCGCGATGTCGACGCCGAGATCCTTCCACGGCAGCTTCGAGGGATCGCGCTCGGCGCTCACCTTGATCTTGCCGTTGCCGAGGCTGATCGAGTCGCCATCGACAGTCACGGTGCCGGGGAAACGGCCATGGACGCTGTCGTAGCGCAGGAGATGAGCGTTGGTCTCCACTGGGCCGAGATCGTTGATGCCGACGACCTCGATGTCCTTGCGGCCGGACTCTGCGATCGCCCGCAGCACGTTGCGGCCGATGCGGCCAAAACCGTTGATTGCCACGCGGACTGCCATGTTTCGTCTCCTTCAATGACCGTTGTCATCCCGCACAACGCGCTTCTGACGCGCCTGCGAGGGTTTTTTAGGGCGGACGCCCGGTTCGGCCGGGCGGTGCTTGATCATATGAGAGCTTTGGTAGTCCTTTTTTTTGACAAGCTCAACTCTCAGCTGACGCGCTTCAGCACGGCGTTAACCGCAGCCTCGGCGGTAATGCCGAAATGCTGGAAGATCTTGTTCAAAGGCGCGCTGGCACCGAACGAGTGCATGCCTACGAATTCGCCATCCTGGCCGATCACGGCATCCCAGCCCCAACGCACCGCAGCCTCGATCGCGACCTTGATCGGCGCATTACCGATGATCGCGTCACGGCGTTCCTTTGGTTGCGCTAGCAAAAGCTCGAGCGAGGGCACCGAGACCACCCGCGTCGGAATGCCGCGCTCGGCGAGCTGCTTCTGGGCGGCCACTGCCATCTCGACTTCGGAACCCGAAGCGAACAACGTCGCCTTGGCTTCGCCTTGGGCGGCGACCAGCTCATAGGCGCCATGCTGGCAGGGATTGTCGTTCGGCGCCGTGGTCCGGAGCTGCGGCAGGTTCTGGCGCGTCAGCGCCAGCACGGTCGGGCCGTCGATGCGGTTCAGTGCGAGCTCCCAGCACTCGGCGACCTCCATCGCGTCGCAGGGACGGAACACGCGCATGTTCGGAATGGCCCTGAGCGCGGCGAGGTGCTCGACCGGCTGGTGGGTCGGACCGTCTTCGCCGAGGCCGATGGAATCGTGCGTCATCACATAGACGACGCCGGCACCCATCAGCGCGGCGAGGCGCATCGCGGGACGCGCGTAGTCGGTGAAGACCAGGAAGGTCGCACCGTTCGGCGCGAAGCCGCCATGCAGGAAAATGCCGTTCATCGCCGCCGCCATGCCGTGCTCGCGGATGCCGTAATGGATGAAGCGGCCCTTCGGCGTCTTGGCGGAGAAGGCGGTCGCCGAGTTCGCCTTGTTGTTGTTGGAGCCGGTGAGGTCGGCGGAGCCGGCGAGGAATTCCATCGGCATCGCACCGGCGATCACTTCGATGACCGCTTCCGAAGACTTGCGGGTCGCCGCAGTCATCGGCTTTTCCAGGAGCTCCTTCTTGTAGGCGCGCAGCGCCTTGGCCAGCGAAGCGGGACGTTCATGGCGCAGGCGGCGCTCGAACTCGGCGCGCTTGCGGTTGCCGAGCTCGCCGAGCCGCGTTTCCCATTCCTGCCGTGCGGCCGCGCCGCGGCTGCCGGCGCCACGCCAGGCCTTCAGCACGTCATCGGGCACCGAGAACGGCTCGAGCGAGATGCCGAGATTTTCCTTGGCGGCCTTCAGCTCGTCGGCGCCGAGCGCCTCGCCATGCGCCTTCGCGGTGCCGGCCTTGTGCGGCGCGCCGAAGCCGATGGTGGTGCGGCAGGCGATCAGCGTCGGCTTGTTCGACTTCTTCGCGCGGGTGATGGCATCGGCAATCGCCGCCTGGTCGTGACCGTCGATCTTCTCGGCCGCCCAGCCCGCCGACTTGAAGCGCTTCACCTGGTCGACCGAGTCGGAGATCGAGGTCGGGCCGTCGATCGAGATGCCGTTGTCGTCGTAGAGCACGATCAGCTTGTTGAGCTTCCAGTGCCCGGCCATCGCGATCGCTTCCTGCGACACGCCTTCCATCAGGTCACCGTCGGAGGCGAGCACGTAGGTGTGGTGGTCGACGATCTTCTTGCCGAACTCGGCGGCCAGCATCTTCTCGGCGAGCGCCATGCCGACCGCGGTCGAGATACCCTGGCCGAGCGGGCCGGTGGTGGTCTCGATGCCCTTGGTGTGGCCGTGCTCCGGATGTCCGGGGGTCAGCGACCCGAGCTGGCGGAAGTTCTTGAGCTGGTCGATCGTCATCTCCGGACTGCCGAGGAGATACAGCAGCGAATAGAGCAGCATCGAGCCGTGGCCGGCCGACAGCACGAAGCGGTCGCGGTCCGGCCATTCGGTCGCGGCGATGTCGAATTTCAGGAATTGCGTGAACAGCACCGTCGCGATGTCGGCGGCGCCCATCGGCAGGCCGGGATGGCCCGATTTCGCCTTCTCGACAGCGTCCATCGAGAGGCCACGGATCGCGTTGGCCATGCGGTTGTGGTCGACTTGCGTCATGTCTGAAATCCGTCTGAAATGAAGCGCTTGGCGGTGGTGCGGGCCGCGCGGGAGAAGTCTGGCGGCAGCTGAAGGTCGGGGCTGGGATAGCACCTCGGTTCCGGGAGTCCAAGGCAATCAAACGCGCCACGGCGCGAAAAGCTGCTTATCGGTGCATAGTTTCGCGGCGGCGTTGCGCTCGGCTAGCTTGCCACGTAAATTTCTGCTTCTAACCGCTTGCCGAACCGAGTCTTTTGCTGGCCGGCAAGCTCTCGAGGTCAAGCCCACGGGCTTAAGCCCACCAGGTTCCGCCGCTGACTGCATGAACGATCGCGTGTCCAAAAGCTCTGCCATGACGGAATCAGCTGCCGTCGAGATCGAGATCGCGACCCGCAGACTCACGGCGGCGCTCGACGCGCTCGAAAGCGCGGTCGAGCGGCGGCGCGATGCCGATCGCGACGAGAACGAGCTTGCGACGCGAATCCAGGCGCTGGGCGCGGACCGCTCGCGCCTTGCCGACGAGCTCGACGGCGCGCTGGTCAAGGCACGCAAGCTCGAGCGCACCAACCGCGAGATCTCCGACCGGCTGGATTCCGCGATCGTCACGATACGCTCGGTGCTCGATACCGGAGAGGACGGATGAGCCACATCAACGTCACCATCAACGCGCGGCAGTACCGCATGGCGTGCGAGGAGGGCCAGGAGGTGCGGCTGCTCAAGCTCGCCGAAAGCCTGGAGACCCGCATCCAGTCGCTGCGCGGAAAATTCGGCGAGATCGGCGATGCGCGCCTCACCGTGATGGCGGCGCTGACCGTCTGCGACGAACTGGTCGACGCCGGCAACCGCATCCGCACCATGGAGCAGGAGCTGACCGAGCTCCGGGATTTCCGCAACGCCGCCGTCGAGCGCGCGCGGATGACGCAGACCGCCGTGGTCAACGCCCTGAATGCCGCCGCCGAGCGCATCGAGAAATCGACCCAGGTGCTGAACCGCACCGTCGGGAATGGCATCGCGATCGGGTGATCGTGGTTAGAACGAAAGATCGCGCCGCGGCGGAGGTGCTCACCTCTCCCGGAGGGAGAGGTCGGATCGCATCGCAAGATGCGATCCGGGTGAGGGCTTAAGGTCCCTCTGTATGCCGCGGCCCCTCACCCGGATTGCTCAGGCGCGCAACTGCGCGCCTGAGCAATCCGACCTCTCCCCGCTGGGGAGAGGTGGGCACCGAGACCGCAGCCGCTCTGGCGATTCGGCAGTATCGTTGTTACATTGCCCCCGCGAGGCTGCGACGCGCGTCAGGAGCCATATATCCCCGGGGCCTTATCGATCCTTTAGGGAACTGTCCCTGGCCGGGCCCGTGGGCCCGGACATATGGTGCCCACCTACTTTCGTAGGGAACTCCGGGATCGAGTGCTTCAACGGCGTCCGCGGCTTCGCACTGTTTCTTCCTTCTGGTTCGTGCCTGTTGAAATGATTGCGGCCAGCTCAACAGGTGTCATTCCCCGCGAAAGCGCGCGAAAGCGGGGAATCCAGTACGCCGCGGCGTCGAAGTTTTAGCACTGGCGTCTCTGGCATACTGGATCGTCCGCCTTCGCGGACGATGACGGCGGAGCAAGATTCCGCCTCGGGGGACCAACGCACATGCCCAACACCAAATCCGAACTCCGCGCCAAAGCTCTCGCCGCGCGCGACGCGCTGAGCGAGAAGAAGCGCGCCGCCGCCGCGACAAAGCTCGCCAAGCGCGGGCTGCCGTTCGAGCTGCTGCCCGGCAGCATCGTCTCAGGCTATTCGCCGATCCGCAGCGAGATCGATCCGATGCCGCTGATGAAGAAGCTCGCCGAGCAGGGCGCGAAGCTGGCGCTGCCCTGCGTCACCGCGCGCGGACAGTCGCTGATCTTCCGCCTCTTCCATCCGAGCGACCGCCTGATGCTCGGCCCGCTCGGCATTCCCGAGCCGTCGCCGGCGGCCGCCGAAGTGATTCCCGACATCATGCTGACGCCGCTCGCGGCGTTCGACCGTCTCGGCCATCGCATCGGCTATGGTGCGGGGCATTACGATGTCACCTTCGCCCATTTGCGCAAAGCCAAGCACATCGTCGGCATTGGGCTCGCTTTCGCAGCGCAGGAGATCGAGGCGGTTCCGGCACTATCACACGACGTGGCGCTGGATTATGTGCTAACGGAAACGGACGTGTTCGATTTCCGGAGTTCTGAAGTTGCGCATTCTCTTCGTGGGTGATGTCGTCGGCCGTAGCGGGCGCAACGCCGTCGCCGAATATCTGCCCGGCATGGTCAAGGACTGGTCGCTCGATTTCGTCGTCGTCAACGGCGAGAATTCGGCCGGCGGTTTCGGTATCACCGAAGCGATCTACCAGGAGTTTCTCGATGCCGGCGCCGATGCGGTGACGCTCGGCAACCATTCCTGGGATCAGCGCGAGGCGCTCGTCTTCATCCAGCGCGCCGAGCGCCTGGTGCGACCCGCAAACTACCCGCGCGGCACGCCCGGCCGCGGCGCCGCTCTGGTCGAGACCAAGAACGGCAAGCACGCGCTCGTCGTCAACGCGCTCGGGCGCGTCTTCATGACCCCGTTCGACGATCCCTTCGCGGCGCTGGAGCGCGAGCTCGGGGCCTGTCCGCTCGGCGTTGCTGCCGATGCCATCGTCGTCGATTTCCATTGCGAGGCTTCAAGCGAGAAGCAGGGCGTTGGCTTCTTCTGCGACGGCCGCGCCAGCCTCGTTGTCGGCACGCACACCCATGTGCCGACCGCCGACCACCAGATTCTCTCGGGCGGCACCGCCTACATGACCGACGCCGGCATGACCGGCGATTACGACTCCATCATCGGCATGCAGAAGGAAGAGCCGCTACGCCGGTTCACGTCGGGGATTCCGTCAGGCCGCTTCGAGCCGGCCGCGGGCACGGCAACGCTGAGCGGTGTTGCGGTCGAGACCGATGACGCGACGGGCCTCGCACTGAAGATCGCGCCGGTGCGTGTGGGCGGAAGGCTGGAGCCGGCGACGCCGAAGTTCTGGTTGAGCTGAAGCGCGGCACCACAAGCTCGGAAATCGCAGGGTGGGCAAAGCGCACTTGCGCCGTGCCCACGATATTTCGCTCTCTTGGCAAGTGCGTGGGCGCTTCGCTTTGCCCACCCAGCTAGCCAGACGTTCAGCCGAATTTCGGAATAATGGCATTATGCGCCTGTTTTGCCCGACGGTGCAACTGTTGTTCGTCAGTGGGCGCCCCAGCACCCGAGTCACCTCTTCCGGAGAGGTGAACCCACGCTGCCAAACGGGTCTGACTTCGTCAGGCGTCTAAGCCGTTGATTCCCCACACACCGGCTACTGTGCATGGGGTCGTTTTCAACATTTTGGTCGGAGCGGCCGTCAGCTCTGCCGGAATCCCATCCGGAAGGCGCCCCAGTGCTTGCCGCGGATCATGATCGGCGAGGACAGATCCTTCATCAGCACGAACTGTCCGCCGCCCATGTCGCGGCGATAGGTCTGGAGCAGGAATGGTTTTGTGTTGGCCGCGACCTTCTTCACCGCGCGGTCTGTGAAGAGGCGGCGGTTGCGGCAATTGGCGTTGTTCCAGACCGGGTCCTTGCCCTGCGGCAGCCGATAGTTCGGATTGTGCGTCGGCAGATAGCCGCCTTTGGCCCAGGCGACGCAGAACACGATGCGCGGATCGGACTTCTGGATCGGATCCTGGATCGCGGGCAGCACGCGGTCGGTGAAGTCGACATAGGCGGTGGTGTACTGCTTGGGATCGGTGCCCGATATTTCCCGGTAGTTCTCGTCCATGAGCTGGTCGAGCGTGATCTCCCCGCGATCGATCGCGGCTTCGAACTCGGCCGAGATCCGCCTGGCGGTCTCGACGACGACGCGGATCAGCGGTGCATCCGACGTCTCGACGCCGCTGTCGGCGATCAGCGCGATCAGGGCTTCGGACGTGTCGAGCAGTTTCGTCACGCGCTGGTCGGCGCTCTTCAGATCGCGCGAGGAGAGGTCGACGCCCTTGGCGAGCTCGTTGAGCTCGCTGATCACGGTATCGCAATGGCCGAGATTGGAGGTCGCCGCGCGCGTGACGCTGTCGATCTCGGCTTCCACGGAAGCGAAGCCCTGCTGGACGCGCGAGATGATGCCGGAGATCGCTTGCGCGCCTTCGCCCGCGGTCTTGGCGCGCTGCGAGGCATCGCTGCTCTCGCCGATCAGCCCTTCGATCTGGCCGTCGAGATCGCGCACGGTATCCGAGATCTGGTGCGTGGCCTGCCGCGTCGCCTCCGCAAGATTCTTCACTTCGCTGGCGACCACCGCAAAGCCGCGTCCGGCATTGCCGGCACGCGCGGCTTCGATGGTGGCGTTCAGCGCCAGCAGATTGGTCTGCTTGGCGATCGCCTCGATCGATCCGGAGACCTTTGCGACCTGCGCCAGCGCCGAGCCGACGGCGCCGAGTCGCGCTTCGATCCGCTCCACGGCCGCGATCAGCTCGGAGATGTGGCTGACCGCGGTATCGACCGCGCTGCGCGACTGCGCGATCTCGCCGACCGCCGCCGACGTGGTCGATTGCACCGCCTGCGAGGCGTTGGCGATGTCGTGGTTCGCGGAGACCATGGTCTCGGCGGTCTGCTGGAGGTGATGGAACCGCTCGGACTGGTTGGCGACGCGGTTTGCAACTTCCTGGACGTTGCCGGCGATGTCGGCGAGCTCGACGCCGAGACCGCCGATGCGGTCGGCCAGCTGGTCGATCAATCGCTCGGCGAGCGTCCGGTTGGAGCCGGTGTCCATGACTGCAAGTTGTGCGACGGACATGTCAGATGAGTCCTCCAGTCGGAGCCGCCCGCCGGCCCCCGCGGCATTCCCATTCCAATTTCGATGTTAGAGGATGATTCGCGCCCGCCGTCTTGCCTGAGCGTGCACTACAGCTTGTAAGCCGTCCTGAATCCGCCCCAGTGCCGGCCCTGCACGCGGATCGGGACGTCGATCTCGCGCATCATCACGGTGTTGCCGTTGCCCATGTCACGGGCATAGCTCTGGATCAGGTACGAGCGCAGGTTGTGCGCGGCCGCGAGCCCCGCCGGATCGTTGAAGATGCGGCGGTTGCGGCTGTTGGCCGTGTTCCAGGCGACATCGCCCGGCCGCTGCGGATGCGAATAGATCTTGTTGTGCACCGGCAGGAAGCCGTTGCGGTCGACCATGGCGCAGAACGCCATGCGCGGTTCCCTGGCGAGAAAGGCTTCCTGGAACGGCGGCAGCGCGCGATCGGCCCAATCGAGATATTTGGTGCGGTATTGCTGCGGATTGGTGCCTGCGATCTCGACATAGTCGGTATCGAAGAGGTCGTCGAGCCTGACTTCGCCGCGCGCAACGGCCTGCTCGAAGATCTTGGTCAGCGCGTTGCCCGCCTCCATCGCGCGGGTGACGAACTCCGTGTTCTCCTCGTGGATCGACCAGAGCTTGTCTTCGATCTTCTCGCGCAGCTCGGCACTGGGACTGACGAATTGCGTGCGCGCACCGGCCTTGGACTGCTCGACCACGCGCAGGCGGCAGGCGCCGACGTCTTCGAGGTTGCCGTCGACGATGGCCTGCGATGCAAGCCGGCCTGCTTCGGCGCCGCCGATCAACACGCCGTCCATTGAGATTTCGTAGGCCGGCAGCACGCCGCGCGCGCTCTCGAATTTGAGATGGCAGGGCAGCCGCTCCGTCTTGCGGCGGTCATCGTGCTCGCTCTGTTTGAGCAGCACCGCGCAACGCGACTTCAGCTTCTGCGCAAAAGTCGTCACGGCCTTGCCGGCGCTGGCGACGTTCTCGCCGTGGGTTTCGGCCGCCTTGGTCGCGGCGTCGATCTCGGCCGCGCTCTCGCCTACCGAGCTGATGAATTGCGAGGCGCTGGTCGCGTTGTCGGAGACCTCGCTGGTGGTGGCGTTCTGCTCGGCGACCGCGCCGTTGACGGTCTCGAACACCGGGCGGATCGCTTCGATGGCTTGCGAGATCCGGTGCACGGCGTCGGCCGACCCGGCGGCGTCGCGCTGCAGCGCGTCGATCTTCTTGGTGATCTCCTCGGTGGCGCTTTGCGTCTGCACCGCGAGCGCCTTGACCTCGGTCGCGACGACCGCAAAGCCCCTGCCGGCTTCGCCCGCACGCGCCGCCTCGATGGTGGAGTTGAGCGCAAGCAGCGTGGTCTGCCGCGCGATCTGGGCAATCAGATTGACGACGTTGCCGATGGCGGCAGAGGACTCGCGCAGGCGATCGACGTTGGCGCGGGCTTCCTGCGCGGCGGCGCTGGCCTGGTCTGCGAGCTTTCCGGCCTCTCGGACCTGGGTGCCGATGCCCTGCGCGGACTGGGTGAACTTGTCGGCGGCATGGGCAAAGCTGGAGGCGTTCGACTGCGCGGCATTGGTCCGCCCGGTCAGCGCGTCGGTGCGCTGGCGTATATCCGCAAGCGTTGCCGCCGTCGCCTCGGCGCCGCCCGCCACCGAATTGGCGGCACGCTCGAGCTGGCGGATCATGGCGCCGAGTTCGAGTTCCAGCAGTTCCAGGATCTCCCGGGCCGAATCGCCCTCGGCGGCCGGGGCCGGCTCGGAATGGGGCGCGGCCGCCGGAGCGGCCGCAGGCGCAGCCTGGTCCGGCAGACGCTTCCGAAATAATCCGAACGCCATCGGCTCTCTCTTGTCGGGGAAAACGGTCGGACGCTATTCTTGCAGTCCGGAATGAAATCAGGGTTAACAATGCCCGATCTCTAGGCAGCCGGCCGTACCCAGGGCTAGCTTTACGGTGCTACCTTAGGAGTAGGAGATCCCTTTGATTCCGGCGGGTTGGCGGCCTATAAGGCCGCGCTTCCCAGGCTCACCTTTGGCTGACGATTCCTCGAGAGACCACGCATGGCCGGACATTCCCAATTCAAGAACATCATGCACCGCAAGGGGCGGCAGGATGCCCAGAAGTCGAAGCTGTTCGGCAAGCTGGCGCGGGAAATCACCGTCGCGGCCAAGCTGGGCACGCCCGACCCGGCCATGAACCCGCGCCTTCGCGCCGCCGTGATCGCCGCGCGACAGGAGAACATGCCGAAGGACAATATCGAGCGCGCCATCAAGAAGGCGCTCGGCAACGACGGCGAGAACTATGACGAGATCCGCTACGAGGGCTACGGCCCCGGCGGCGTCGCCGTCATCGTCGAGGCGCTGACCGACAATCGCAACCGCGCCGCCTCGGACATCCGCTCCTTCTTCACGAAATCCGGCGGCAATCTCGGCGAAACCGGCTCGGTCTCCTTCATGTTCGATCGCACCGGGGTGATCGAATATGATCGCAGCGTTGCCGATGACGACTCGGTGCTGGATGCCGCGATCGAGGCCGGCGCAGACGACGTGGTCTCGGGCGAAGGCGGCCACGAAATCTACGCCTCGACCGAAGGCTATCGCGACGTCGCCAAGGCGCTGGAAGCCAAGTTCGGCGAGCCGCGCAAGGCCGCGCTGATCTGGAAGCCGCAGAACACGGTCGCGGTCGACGACGAGACGGGCGAGAAGCTGCTCAAGCTGATGGACCTGCTCAACGAGCACGACGACGTCCAGAACGTCTACGCCAATTTCGAGGTGTCGGACGCGCTGATAGCGAAGATGGGCGGGTAGGGGACGGGCGCCTTTCCCGGGGGACTTTTGTTCTGTTTCTGTTTCGCTATCATGGGCCAACCGCTATCACTGGCCCATGACCGCGCTCCCGATTCGCCAACCCGTTCGCATCATCGGCATCGACCCCGGCCTGCGCCGCACCGGCTGGGGCGTGATCGAGGCTGACGGCAACCGCCTGATCTACGTTGCCTGCGGCTCGGTGGAACCGCCGGACGATCTGCCGCTGTCGAGCCGGCTGCTGGCGATCCATCAAGGGCTCGCAGCCGTTCTCTCCAGCCACCAGCCGGCGGAAGCCGCGGTCGAGCAGACCTTTGTCAACAAGGATGGCGTCGCGACGCTGAAGCTTGGCCAGGCCCGCGGTGTTGCCATGCTGGCGCCCGCGATGTTCGGCATCTCTGTCGCAGAATACGCGCCGAACCAGGTGAAGAAGACGGTGGTCGGCGCCGGACACGCCGAGAAAGCCCAGATCGCGATGATGCTGAAGATTTTGCTGCCGAAGGCCGAGCCGCCATCCGCCGACGCTGCCGATGCACTCGCGATTGCCATCACGCACGCTCATCACCGCCAGAGCACCGCGCTCAGGCTGAGGGTCGCGGGACTATGATCGGCAAGCTCAAAGGCCTGATCGATTCCTACGGTGAGGACTATGTCGTCCTCGATGTCGGGGGCGTCGGCTATCAGGTGCATTGCTCGGCGCGCACGCTGCAGCATCTGCCCTCGCCGGGCGAAGCCGCCGTGCTCTCGATCGAAACCTATGTCCGCGAGGACCAGATCAAATTGTTCGGCTTCCGCACCGACCAGGAGCGCGAATGGTTTCGCCTGCTCCAGACCGTGCAGGGCGTCGGCGCCAAGGTCGCTCTCGCCGTGCTCGGTACGCTCGCGCCGGCCGATCTCGCCAATGCGATTGCTCTGCGCGACAAGGCCGCGGTGGCGCGCACCCCCGGCGTCGGGCCCAAGGTCGCCGAGCGCATCGTCACCGAGTTGAAGGACAAGGCGCCGGCCTTCGCCAATGTCGATCCCGCCGTCGTGCATCTTGCCGGCGCCGTCGACGACCAGCGCGCGCCGCGGCCGGTGGCCGATGCGATCTCCGCCCTTGTCAATCTCGGCTACGGCCAGCCGCAGGCGGCCGCGGCGATCGCCTCGGCCTCGCGCAGCGCCGGTGAAAATGCCGAGACGGCGAAGCTCATTCGTCTCGGCCTGAAGGAGCTCTCGAAGTGAGCGATCCCAAGGCCAGCCGCATGGTTTCGCCCGAACGCCGCAGCGACGATGTCGGCGACACCGCGCTGCGTCCGCAATCGCTGTCCGACTTTGTCGGACAGCAGCAGGCGCGCAAGAACCTCTCGATCTTCATCGAGGCGGCGCGCAAGCGCGGCGAGGCGCTGGATCACGTGCTGTTCGTCGGTCCCCCCGGCCTCGGCAAGACCACGCTGGCACAGATCGTGGCGAAAGAACTCGGCGTCGGCTTTCGCGCGACGTCAGGGCCCGTCATCGCCAAGGCCGGCGATCTCGCCGCGCTTCTCACCAATCTGGAAGAGCGCGACGTGCTCTTCATCGACGAGATCCATCGCCTCAGTCCCGCGGTGGAAGAAGTGCTCTATCCCGCGATGGAAGACTTTCAGCTCGATCTCATCATCGGTGAAGGTCCCGCGGCGCGCTCGGTCAAGATCGAGCTGTCGAAGTTCACGCTGGTCGGTGCCACCACGCGCGCCGGCCTCCTCACCAACCCCTTGCGCGATCGCTTCGGCATTCCGGTCCGGCTGAATTTCTACACCGTCGAGGAATTGGAGAGCATCGTCACCCGCGGTGCGCGCGTACTCAATGTCGGCATGAGTGCCGACGGCGCCAACGAGATCGCGCGCCGCGCCCGCGGCACGCCGCGCATCGCGGGCAGGCTGCTGCGTCGCGTGCGCGATTTTGCCTCGGCTGCAAATGCCGACAAGATCGATTGGAAAATCGCCGATCATGCGCTCAGCGCGCTCGAGGTCGATGCCGCAGGCTTGGACGCCATGGACCGCCGCTATCTCAAGACGATCGCGACAAACTACGGCGGCGGCCCGGTCGGCGTCGAGACGATGGCGGCTGCACTGTCCGAGCCGCGCGATGCGATCGAGGATATCATCGAGCCTTATCTCATTCAGTGCGGCTACCTCCAGCGCACCCCGCGCGGTCGCCTGCTGACATCGCACGCGTTCCGCCATCTCGGCATCGCCGAGCCCTCGCGCGATGCGGCCGCGCAGTTCGGCCTGTTCAGCACCGAGGATGACGACGACTAGCCCGTGATGGCTTGGGCGCGCTTCGCTCGTCATGAACTTCCGGTAAGGTTGACGGAGGTTTGCAGGGCGGTGCAGATGATCTGCACGAACGCACCCCATTTCCGCTCCAATCGGATCCCATCAAGACGCAGCATCACTATCGGGCTTCCATGATCACGCGTCGTCATCTCATCCGTTCCATCGGGGGTCTCTCCGCCCTCGGCGTCTCGACGGCCGCCTATGGCGTCGGCGTTGAGCCGGTGCTGCGGCTCGGCGTCACCCGCTATCACCCGACGCCGCCGCAATGGCCTGCGGACTTCCCGCTGAAGATCGCCGCGATCGCCGACATTCATGCCTGCGATCCCTGGATGTCCCTGGAGCGGATCGAGGCGATCGTCGATCGCACCAACGCGCTGAACGCCGACCTCATCGTGCTGCTCGGCGATTACGTCGCAGGCCTGCACCAGGTCACGCGCTTCATCCCGGCGAACGAATGGGCCAAGGTGCTGGCCGGCCTCAAGGCGCCGCTCGGCGTCCATGCGGTCATGGGCAATCACGATTATTGGGCCGACAGGGCCGTGCAGCAGGTCGGGCACGGACCGACCGTTGCGCATCGCGCGCTAGAAGCCGCCGGCATTCCGGTCTACGAGAACGACGCGATCCGTCTTGGCAAAGATGGTCGCCCGTTCTGGCTGGCCGGCCTTGGCGACCAACTCGCCTTTCTACCCGCACGACGCTCCCGGAGCACGGGGCGCTTCGGCGCCGACGATCTCGGCGCGACGCTTGCCAAGGTCACCGATAATGCGCCGGTGATCCTGCTCGCGCATGAGCCCAATATCGCGCCGCGCGTGCCCGCTCGCGTCGCCCTACAATTGTCCGGCCACACCCATGGCGGCCAGATCCGCCTGCTCGGCTGGTCGCCCGCTGTTTCGCGGGAGCACGGCCTCCGGCTCGCTTATGGTCATTTTCGGCTGAAATGCGATGTGATCGTCTCCGGCGGTCTCGGCTGCAGCATCGTTCCAGTCCGCGTCGGCGTGCCGCCCGAAATCGTCGAGGTGAATTTGGGGCGGACACCCATGGCACCCGAGTCCTAGCCGCGCTTGCGCGGCCGGCTGTTTTTGCGCAAAACGGGCCGGTAGCGACAAGCGAAGAGGCTCGTGACGTGACTGCCCATCTCGACGGCGAGATCCGCGACGGCCGCCACCACATGCAGGTCCGCGTCTATTACGAGGACACGGATTTCTCTGACTTGACGTTATCATAGTAGACGAACGCACTGATCTCTCTCGTCTTGCGTCGATTTTCTGGGAAAAGATTCATGCTAGAAAGGGAAGCGCTGTTCAGGTACGGAGTATACTCGTAGGGCATCCGCTTGCGAACCGGATGTACTACGATGCTGTCGATCAAGTTGCGAAAGGCGACGCGGGTTTCGATGGCCTTCGGATTAATCTTCAGCGCGGTGAGCAGTCTCTTGGCCTCCGAACGATATCGGTCACCGAACTTTGGATGGTCGAACGGGATCACGTTTTCGCCGCCACTACCCAGAAGCCGCAAGCGCTCCTTAACTGTTTCCCGTTCCACATCGCACTCATCGATCCGCTTGAGCAACTCATCCGGCTTGCGACGGCTGTTTGCGATGGCATATGACAAGCGTTCGATCTCAGTGGTCAACGTACGAAGTCTACGCTCTAAATTTGCGTGTTCGCTGTTCTTTTTCCGATCGTTCTTACGCTCCTCCTTCCAAGCACGCATCGCCTCTTCAATCGCTTTGGGCGAAAGCAATTTTAATTCCATTTTGCTTGAGACATCCTCAAGTAGCACGTCCATGTCAAAGCTCCGGGTGTGCTCACACGTGCCTCGTTGATGCGCGTTGGCGCATGCGGCGCGCGGAGCGCCATTCCTGGAGGATTGAGCGATTCGCATATTCCCGTTGCAGACACCACACCGCAGGACCCCAGCAAGTGGGTGCTCATTATTGCGCGGGATCACAGGACGGCGCCGGGGCTTGCCCGTCGGTCCGAACATATGGATGGCGCGGCCGCTGCGAACCTTCTGCGCCCTGTCCCAAAGCACTTGCGGAACAATCCGCAGCTCGGGCTTCTTGACAATGATGTGCCGGTCTTCCGGATTGCGGCGTTTCTGTTTCTTCTGCGTTTCCGGGTTCAGAATTGTTGATCGAACGTTCCAATGTATTTCGCCGATATACAGCTCGTTGCCGATAATGCCGCGACCGTGGCGACCGCCAGTTATGCACTGATGATTCCAGGTCGTGCGACCAGCCTTGTTCTTGTGACGGGTGGCGCCAGGCGAGGGCAAGCCTTGGCGCGTGAGATCGGCCGCAATATCTCGGGTTGAACGCCCCGATACATATTCGGTGAAGATGCGGACCACGATCTTCGCTTCGTTCTCATCGATCACGCGCTCACCGGGCGCGCCCGGCCTTGGCCGGTAACCGTAAGCGTATGAGCCAGGAATTCTTCCACTAGCGACAGCATTATCATGGCCACGCCGAACCTTGTCGGCGAGCTGCGGCTTATAAATCGTGTTGTAGAGACTTGCGATGCTGATGTCGGTGGCAGTCGCGTAAACGCCTTTCTGATCCATTAGCTCAACGCCATTGAACTCGAAAACTTGCTTGAGACGCTGGATGGTTGCGGGATCGCGCGACAGGCGATCGAAATGCTCAACGATCACAACATCAAAATCATGGTTTCGCACGCCATTGAGCAATTGCTGATAGCCGTCCCTCGCATATTCGGTTAGGCCAGACTTCGCGGCATCAACAAATGCACCGATGACATCTAGGTCGTTGCGTGCCGCGATCTTCCGGCAGAGCAATAGCTGGCCGTCAATCGAGGTCGCCTTTTGCATGTCGCTCGAATAGCGGGCGTATAACACGGCCCTCTTTTTTGTTGGCCCCGTCATCATGCCTTTCCTCCTTTCGGCTGCTCCAAACCGTCGTTTTCGTCTCGTGCAATCTGCCGTCCGATGGCGCGCGCCAGTTCAAGCCAAACTTCCTCATTGTCAGGATTATCCCAACCCTGAGGGTGGGAAGGATCAAGCGGTCGGATGATCGCCTTCTGCCTCCGAGGCGATCGGATTCGAGTACGCATATGGACCGACCGGCAAACGTTAACGTAAATTGTCGCCCAGCGCGATAGCTGGGCTGTGATCACTTGCGGTGCCTGCTTCTGTTATTCGGAGCGTCGATCGCGCCGGCAGAGACCCCTCCCTGATTTCACAATTTTCGTCGGCGTGGTGATCAGGTTCAGATCGTCCTTCAGCCACAGCTTTCGTCAGCCTTGGCCGTGCGCCGATAGAAATCACAGAAGGTCCACACTTGACCTTTGCCTCTGGAGTGCTCACGGAAGTCTCGATCTGAGTAATTGTGGGTCCAATCATGTTGACCGCTGCAGCGATCAATGAAAATGAGAGTTTTCTGGTGTCGCGGTGCTCCACATCGGGCGTTAGCGCATTCCTGCGATAGCGGTCGTAGGCGAGAGAATTTTTGCCAAACAAGGCGGAGTAAAAAAACTTGCGCCTGACGGCGACGAAAGTCCGATGCCCGTGTCCATATTTAGCGGTGCAGTTCTCCGCTCGAGCATCCGCTCCGTCTGATGCCAGCGGTTGCCGCAGACGAGACGGCTTCATTGATCAGTGAAATCCGGCGGTCGGCCGACAAATCGTGGCGCACGACGCTAGATGCGGTTGTCCTGATCTGAGTATACGCACGGAGGAATTGCTGAGACGCCGCCTGTTTTAGCCGCTACCTTCGTCGCTTGGGGAGATATGGAAGACCACAAGGGAGGCCTTCTTCGGCCGGTGCCGCAAAGTGCGGTGGAGGCTGAAAAGACAATCTTTTTGCAGGAGCCCACCCAATCGCGAAAATTTTCCACGAACCGGCCTCGCAAGCGCTGATCATCACCGTGGAAACGCGTCTGATGGGCCGAGGCGGCGGCTTGTTGCTCCCGGTGGATTGCGTTGCTTCAATCCTTGTCGTCTCCGAGGAAGCGCAGGTCAGCAGATAATCGTTCGCCGCCTTCTGATCGTCGCCCGAACAAAGGAGCCGATTGGCCGCCGGCAGGGCACTCACAGCGGTGAGCGAGTAAGCAGTACCTGCTCTCCATTGTCCCCCACGTCCTCTATACAAGCCTTATTGCCGGCCTGGTCGGCGTGTTCTACTGGGGGCTTCCCGGACTCTGACACCATTGATTGGTGTGCTATTCCCGGAAGTGGTGCCAGTCACTGTCTTCATCGCCTCCGCAATCATGGGCGTCCTTAGGCGCCACCGCGGATTGGATGCTCGAAGATGATCGTTGTTGGAGAGCGGGCATAACACCTTACGTTGCGCCCGGGCACCGTTTGAACTTGCGACCTGACCCGCATGGACATGGATCGTTGCGACCGATCTTGCGGCGTCCTACTGGGAGCGCCCCTGGTATCAATCGACGGGCATTTGGCGGCGGGGCTAGCCTTTTGAGATGAACGCGGCCCGCCGCGATGGCTTCCACGACTTCAGCGCGCTCCTCAACCATCGCCCGCTGATCGGGTGTGCCACCATATTCCGCTAACGCGCGCACTTCCCTTCGTGCCTCTGCGAAGTCCTGGCACCAAGCCAAAACAATCGCGTAGTGGCTACGGATGGGCACTATCATATCAGTCAGTTGGAAAGCCGCGAGCAACGGGAGCACGTGCTGTTCCATCGTCTGGCGTGCGCCGACGGGATCGGTCATGATCTGGAGGAAGTCGTCTACCGCCTCCTGACCTGTACCAGCGGTGGAACGGCCTGCGTTTGCCAGGACGTAGAATTTGAGCGCATGTAGGGGCGGGAAACTGAGCGGCGCTCGGTTTGGCCGCAGCCTGCGGCTGCCCCCTGGTGACGGTTTCTGGGTCTCGGCGCCATCGTCGCCGACGCGAATGATCACGTCCGGATGGAAAGGACAAACAATCGTGGCACGCGTCGTCAACAAGGCGTAGCGCACAGCTGATTGGAGATTAGGGCTCGAGCTCGTGGATCAACACTTCTTCGATAGTGGCAGAATCTAACCGCTTTTTTGACAGTCTGCGGCCCTTGGTTGGTGTTGCGGCTGCGCATTCGCAGACTGTGAACAACGTGTGGCCTGCGGATTTTCCGCATGGGAAGATGATGTTTTTCCCGTATGGTGATTGTCAACGTCCGCAAGAGGAAGGGGGCGGTCCCCCGCGAAGAGCACCGCCCCAAACCGACCCTCTACGGATCGTTCACCTTGGAAGCCGCCGCACCCTAACGGGTCGGCGGCGACCATAGGCAGAGCCGCGCGGACCACTGCCTAGCCGACACTATAGCTGGCTTCAGTTGTGGAGCCGGGGCGTTGCGAGCGAATTGCGCCAACTCGTCAACACCTTTTCCTTTTCGGTGGAAGGCCTCTCTTTTTAGTGGCGACTGGCTGACGGGTGCGCCTGGAAGGCCGACGATTCTTCATGTCCCATCCGCGTCAACGGCACGATACAGCGCTCGGGCCCTCGCTTGCGCGTCGAGCTAAATCAAGGGAGCGTTAACCATTTAACCCGATGATCAATAATGAGTTATTCGTATGTTCTTGCTTTGTTCTAATTGCATGCTACGCTCTGCTGACGCTTTTGTCCCCGAAAAGCGTTGGCTTCTCAAAATGGTGGACTTCGATTCTGCGGATTCGACGCCGCGGCAGGGGGTAGCTAGGGTTGGACGATGAACCTTCTCGCAAGAATGAATGACGGGCCGGCCGTACGGTCAATCTCGCCGTGCAGGGAGTTGGGTGCGTACGAAGCGCTGTGGCTCGAGAAGGGGGCCACCTTCAAAACGATCGCGGACAAGTTCGCTTCAGATCCGACTGCTGTGCCCTCCGACTTCGTTTCAGGGGCTGTAGCAGACGCTCGCGCATCCGAGGTCTTAGCGGCGCTTAAGAGGGCGGGCGTGTCTAGATTTGGCACGCGACTGAATCTCACGGGCAACTATCCACCGAAGCTGCGGGATGCGAGGCATCCGGTAGAGATGCTTTACTTCCAAGGCGCTTGGGAGCTCGTCGAGACCCGATGCGTTGCCGTCGTGGGCAGCCGCAATCCAAGCGAAACCGGGAAGTTGCGTGCGGGAAAGTTGTCACGTGCGTTGGTCGAGCGCGGCTTCACCGTCGTGTCGGGACTCGCGACGGGCATCGACACCGCAGCTCATACGGCAGCGATCGAAGCGAAGGGCCATACCATCGCGGTGATCGGCACACCGATCGGGGCCTACTACCCAAAAGAGAACCAGGCGCTTCAGCGAAGGATCGCGGAAGAGCATTTGCTGATCTCGCAGGTGCCGGTGTTGCGGTACGCAAGCCAGCACGTCCCGCAGAACAAGCTATTTTTCCCTGAGCGAAACGTCACGATGAGTGCTCTCACGGAGGGCACGATCATCGTGGAGGCCAGCGACGCGAGCGGGACGCTCACACAGGCGCGTGCCGCTCTTCAGCAGGGGCGCAAGCTTTTCATCCTCGATTCTTGTTTCAAGCGGGACGATATCACTTGGCCGGCGACCTTCGAGAAGCGGGGCGCGATCCGCGTCCGTGACTTCGCCGACATCTGGGGCGCGTTGGGTGATGGTCGGCCTGCTTCAGCAAATTGATGAAACCAACCGGCGAGATCACTGGTACCTCGACGAGGGTGACGATTGTCATTACCTCTACGAATACACGGCCGGTAAAGGTTGGCAGGGTGGCGACACCAATCAGCTGATTCACAATCTTCAGAAGAAGCGTAACGATGGCGGCTACCACTACAAAGCTCCGGCGATTGCCAGATGCGCTCGCGACCTGTCTGCGGTTTTGAACGCCGAATGGCTGGCCCAGGCCACGATCGTTCCGATGCCGCCATCGAAGGTGAAGACCGATCCTGCTTACGATGATCGGATGGTGCAGGTTTGCAGAGGAATCCGCGCCCCGGCGCCGCCAGACGTCCGGGAACTAATCGAGCAGATCGCCTCTACCGACACGTTCAAGGGCGGCAACCGGAAGGCACCGGCCGAACTCAAACAGAACTACAGGATCGCTGAAAACCATCTGCAAAACCTGCGTGGTATTGTCGGCATCTTCGACGACGTCCTCACGACAGGCTCCCATTTCAAGGCCATCAAGGAGATGATTTTGGAGCGCGCGCCACAGACGCGCGTGATCGGTCTTTTCGTCGCCAGGCGCGCGATTCCAAATCCGTTTGGCGAGGTTTCGATCGATGAGTTGTTGAGATAGGAGGCTGGGCTCATGACGGGTCAACGCGCACAACACGAACTGATTGACTGCTACGACTGCGGCAGCGGTGTCTCGTTTTCGGCCTTGGCTTGTCCTCACTGCGGCTCGCGTGAACCAACCGGGCCCTATGTGGAGAGCTCCAAAGGGCGACGCCTGCACCGGATCGAAGAGAAAAACGATCAGACCTTGATTGGCATGACGGTCCTGTGCTCCGGGATAGGCTTCTTCTACGGCGCGGTGATGATCGGCGCGTTCGGCGCCTTTGGCTACGGCTTGCTCGGCGCCATCATCGGCGCGCCCGCTGGCTTCATCATCAATGTTAGCCGGCGGCTTTTTGGCTGATGCGGCCGACGTTGCGAGAGGTCACGCACGATCTCCGACATGTCCTTCCCTGCGAAGAGAAGAAAGTTTGTTTGTTAGCTACACCGCGATCCTGTCACAGGAGGGCCCGTCCTGCCGTTCGGTAGCAGTGCGACCTACAATCAGGCGACGGCGAACACCTCGAGCGCTTCCACCGGGATCACCATTAACAATGCCGCGTGGCGCTTTATCAGCGGAAAACGTCGGCTACGACTTTCAGGATTTTTTCCTGGATCAGATCCTTCGTAATCTGAGATAATGTTGCTTGATCGGCTGGGCCGGCGTGTCCACCACGCCCTGGCGACATCGTGCATTCGTGGAACCGAACTTTCTGCTGCTCCTTCTCGCAAATTACCGAGAAACCGGGATTCTCATGGACGGGATAGCGGCGTTCACCCAGGAATATCGTCAACCTGATTGACGCCGGCACCGAACGACTTCGGCCATCTGGCGAAGGCTTATCGTCTTCGGTTGAGATCTCGTAGCTGTAGCCCTTGCCTTTCACGTAACTGCCGATCTCCTCCATCGCCGGGCGAACGATGGTGTCCCTTGCTTCGATGAACTCGCGCGAGAAAACCTCTTCCTTGGTTTCAGCCGCCTGCTTAGCTTCGGCGGCCAATCGCTTTGAAGCTTCATGCTTCTCAAACGCGGCATCGAGCTTGGATTTGATGTCGTCTTTCATTGTCCCATTTCCGTGCGGTACTTTTGTCGTCATGGTCGCTTGACCCGAGGTTGATTCGCGGACGACGAGGATGGCATTGTCAAAGCGTCGCGAGGTTAATGCCCGTCCTTATTCACAGGAATCAGCTCCCGCGTCGAACCGGCGCGTCCCGACCGCCCTCAATCGAGGCTTCGCCAAACCGGTGAAATCTCCACATCCAGGGCCGGGATCGCGCGACAAATACTGGCCGGCTGTACGCCGCGGGACCGGCTGCATGATGATGTCACGCATCAAGACAGTATTGAAACCGAGAATGAGGGACGGTGTCTCACCACCGTAAGCATGCACCACGACACTTGGCCACGTCGTGGTGGCGCCCTGCAGTCCGTCGTTTGCGCAGCCGCTGGCCTCACGATAGTGTCTCAGTTTGAAATTTAGCGAGACTTTGTCGGGGGCGCGGATGCAAAAGAGGAACTTTCTCAGTGACCGTCAATCTCGCGCATGAGCAGGTAGCGCCGCAGCACTGCCGCCGCCTCCTGCTCTGAGACTCCGGTCGTTTGCTTGCTGGGCTGGCCGTCGATGATCGGCGAGTAGGCTGCCGCCTGCCGTATGACCGCGTGAAGGTGCCGCATCTCGTCATCGGTCACGCGCCGGTTGAAGTAGAAGCAAAGCGTCTTCTCGTTTTCGGCATCGCGGCCGGCGGCGGGGCTGCGCAGGGGCTCCTGTTTCGCGCCGCTGACAAGCCGCAGCGCGGGCCCGGGGTGCGGTGTTCCGGTCTTGGGGGTGTCGGACACGGGACGATCTCTCTCAACGTGTGGGTGAGGCTACGGACGGAGTTTTGGGTAGGCGGCAGGCGCGCTTCTCCGCATTCGGCGATCGCCGAGAGCGTTTCGTTCTGATCAATGAGAAGAGAGATCGCCTTCGTCGCCCAGTCCTCGTAGGTCAGGGTGCCGGTTTCCCACAAGAAGACAAGCGCGCGGGCGACCGCGTTATGGCGCGATAATTCCCGCAGCTTGCAGAAAAGCTCGGCGTTCATTTGTACGGGCATGATCGTCTCTTCGTAGTGTCGGGGTTTTCAGTCGACGCTAGGTCCAATAAATGCCGGCTCGAGTCTGTCGGCGCGATCGCGCCAGTGGTCGCGATCTTTCGTGATCTCACGTTCGGCACGCGACACGCGCTCACCGAGTTCGCCGAGGGCCTTTCGGTGCCTAGCGAGCTGCTTCTGCAGATAGGCCATGCTGATCTATGCTCGCTCTGCTTTGTCATCGCGGGCGATCCTGCGCCAGTCGTCGGTGTGTGAGCCGAGTATGCGGAGCCGGAGCATCCCCTTCGTTTCTGCTATCGTTTCGGGGCATTTAACACCACAACCGGTTCCATAATCGGCGCCGATGGGCCACCTTTTGCCGCTTTTCTGCATGATCGGCTGAGGGTTAATAAACCCGGCGGCGCTCACCCCTCATCTGGCGGTCCTTGGTGGTTGCACCAGTTTTTCCAGTTGCGCCGGGTCCCAACGAAATCCCTTCAGGCGATAGGGGCGGCGCGCGCGGGATTTCGGAGGCACAATGATGGACCCAGTCGCCATGCAACTCTCTGGGCTTTTCGTGGTCTGTTTCAAAAACCGCTTGCATCTCGCGGGGCGTCCACAGATGGGGGTTCACGGCCTAGTTCTACTTGATGGGAAACAGGTTTTCCACGATACGAAAGTCAGAAAGTTGTTCGTCACGCAATCGCGCGAGACGTCGGCACGACCACGCCGTCCGCAGCGCGCTTGCCATCGCAGAACGCGGCCCAATCAGCCATCATCATGCGCCGCTTCGACCGCGCCGATATAGGTCTTGATGCACATGGTGCAATCGGGGTTCTTCGAAATCGTGCCTGACGGTGGCGTTGCAGGCAAGTCTAACTAGGGAAAACGAGCCCCCCTCAATCGGCTCGGTGGTCCCACAACTAGAGGCGGCTGCCCCCGGCAGATGATACGTCAGTAGTGGCCGAGACGTTTGATTTGGAAGCGCTGTCACACGCTTACGTAATAGGCCTCACCTCGGTCCCTACGTGTAACGACCACGCAGGTTGTACCCCGCAGCAGAGGTTGAGCACTCGCCAGATCTTTTGCTAGGCGTTCTGCCGCACGGAAGGCTTGCAGCTCGTCTTCGAATGCTAACCCGCCGGGGTCGTCGACATTCTGCTTGCCTGCCAGATTAAAGTAGAAACGGGCCATTCGTTCGCTCGCTTCGTTGCCCCACGGGAGTAATGAATAGTATTGGGCAATTAAGCAGAAGTTCTCTGATGTAGGGCTCATGATGCCGAAATTCTGCGAACGATTGGCGAAATGCGAAGTGCTTTCGTGCGTGGGCTTTGGAACGGATTGAGCCCGCACGAATTGCTGCCGACGCCCGAGAACGCCTCGTTCTATGGTCCAGAGATGCAGTGCTGTTTGTTCTGCTCGGCTGCGCTGCCCGGCTGCGCGGGCTGGCCGCAGAAACCGCTGCAAAGCGGATGCTGCGTCCTATCGGCTGGCGAAGGCTGTCTGCCAAATCGTCACCACGTTTCATGGCACAGAGCAGATACGGTATCGATCGGGTTCCACGGGGCGCGACAACACGGCCGGACCCAAGCTGATTGAGCAGAAAGACGGCGGATCACAACCATCAAACGCTGCTAAGCGTCATGGTTGCAATGCTAAAGTGCCTCGCCGACCGGCTGGGGAAACAACGTGGTTAAGGCAATTCGCAATACCGTCATGGCACTTACTTTTGTCGGCGTCGCCGGCAGCAACATGTTTTGGAATTTCATGAATGATTATATCGCCTGCGGCCTTGCGCTGGCGGCTTCAGTCACCGCCGGCTTTTGCGTTGAGCGCGTCTTCATCGAGCGGTCCCGTCGCGAGATGATCCGCCTCCACGGCGCGGACTGGCATTCGGCGGAGGACCGACAGCCCGGCGCATGAACGCCACTCCTCGCACGCTCGTCATCTTCATCATTGGATTCTTCGCATTCGATCCGAGGGGCCTGCCCTGATGACAAAGCCGTCCCAGCCATTCCGGATCGCTCGCATCGAGCGGCTAGTGGAGCTGCTTGAGGCAGACTACAGAATGGCAGTTGATCCGAATACCAGTGAGAGCAACACGAAATCGGGGGCGTCCGATCCGGAGGTGCTTGATTGCCAAGTGCTACCCGGTCCTGATCCAGGAGGATGCGAGCAGGCGCCTTCGTTGCGAGCGAACCCTACGGCATGGAGGTCTCGACCAAGGCGGTCGGCACGCCCGAGGAAGCGATAACGATCTGGAACGGCGACCGCCACAAGCTGACCCCGACGTAATCGAGCTACGCAATGACCAAGGGGCCGCGCTTGGCTAGAGCTGGTTTGTGCAGCAGCGCCAGGAGTGGATTCGGAAACCTTGGGCGTGTTCGGCTTCACCAACCGCGAGCACAAAGTCAAAATCTCGACGCCGCAGGGCTCGAGCGACGTGCAGTTGTTTCAGCGGCGGCGTTCGGGCGTGATATATTTCAGCGCTTCCGCCAAGCGCTACCAGCCGGTGATCGAGATTGCCTCCGGCATCGAGCCGGTGCAGCTGAGAAGGAGAGACGACCGTCAAGGCGCCGCGTTCGTCGAGACAGTTGGCCGTCAGGTCGATGTGGACGGACTGCAAGTGATCCTTGGTCTTGGGCATGAGGAGCAGGCGGTATTGTTCAAAGGTGATAAGCGCTTCCTCCTTGGGCCACGTGACCTGGTTATCCACGCCGATCTGGAGAGGTGGGAGCCGTTGCGGACGCAGAGTGTTTCCGGCAACACTCCTGCTCGGCTTCCTCGGGGGCGTACTCTGAGGCGTCGCCGTCAAGCAGCGCGAAAAAGCGCGCGGGCAGCTCACATTCCCGAGCCAGCCGGCGAAAGTACTCTTGAGTAAACGACATTTCGCCCAATGCCGGCCCGCCCATCCGGTTGCGGTCAGAATCGAAATCCACTTCGCGCCCCATTGAGAGGAGCGAGACAGCTTCCCTTGGTACAAAATAGGCGCGCCGCTTTTCTCCGTTGCGCTGGTAGACTAGGCCTGCACCAATGGGCCTCACAACTCGCCGGCGCGGCGACGGCACTGCTTGCTGGCGTTGCCGTCGCAAATGCGAGCCACTGCTCTCGCAAGAATGTGCTCGGCACGTCGCGCGTGATCGCTGTCGATGCGAAGGAATATCCACGCGTCGGGCGAAGAGCGTTTCCCAGACGTTGCGCTTGGCCGACCGTGAAGTTGTGCTCACTTTCGAGACGGGCCCAGGCCGCCGAACACACAGAGGGTGCTCGTCGCCGGTTGGATGCACGCCGGCGTTCATTCGGCCCATATGCTTCTGCGATGGATCTTCGCAATCGTCTCCACCACCAGCATCCCAACCTCCCCGCGGCGCCTGAAGGCCGCGCGATACGCCAAGCTCGATGCCGGTCTGAACCCTCAAAGTTCCGGCTATAAAATAGGAGCCTCGCCCCTATGGAGATAGGGGCGAGGCTGCTCCCTGCCCCCGGCGGGAGCCGCGCTGTAAAGAACAGCGCGCTACGGCGCAACGTTCGTTTCCCTCCGGGGGAGACTCACGCGCGTTCCGATTTTCGGTCCTCGGCGGCTCTTACGACGTTGCGCAACGCAATTTCAGAAAGGCGAATAACCAGCTGTTTGAGACGAGCAATCTGTTGCTTGCAGTGCTCCAGCACGAGCTGTTCGTCCGTCATCACCGATACTTCATGGCGATTTCCGTTGTCGTCATGATTCATATCGAACCTTTTCTGAGCAAGTGAGTACGAACGAAGAGTTTCCCTGTGCTCGCCAACCATTAATAGCCAAATCAGGGCGGTGGCGACAAACACAGCACGGGACGTACGAACGATCCCGTTACTCGCCCGAGCGTGTTGCTTCGGCCGCAGATTTGAACGTTATGTACAAAATATCGTCCGCTCGGCTATGACTCTCGTGCTTTACGCAGCGGTCGCATCGCATTCTCCCCCATTAGAAGCTCGGAATCCCGCCCTTGGCCCTTTTCAGGATATTGAATGAGACCTATTGCAAAATTGCCTCGACACCGGAAATCTACTTTAACGCTGTGCTGCGCCTAATTCGCATGCGGGATGCTATCAAGGCCTCTATCGCTTTGGTGCTTCCATCTCGGAGGGGCGGACACTTCCAAGCCCGGCGCAGCAGAACCTTGAAAACGTATTGATCAAATCTAGAACCTTATTGGGCATCAGTTGCGATCGCAAACGCGACGTCATTAACGAGAGGTGTGTGGGGTGTGCATCGAGATTGTTTGTTCCTGAATAGTGGCGAAGCTCCGCTTGACGATTATTCTCGAGCTTTCGAGCGAGCAATACCTAATCATTCTAACACTGTGAGCGCGCTCGCCGAGCTGCGCTCGATTGAAACCCGGAGGCGCCATTCAACCCAGCCCAGCGCTTAAGTATTCATTACATTGGCCTCGGATTCTTGCGCTTGCAGCTAGCTTCGTCAGTGGGTCGGCATAGTTTGCTGATCTGCAGGCTTGTTTGACATTCGGCAGTTGGCGCGAGTGGCAGCGGGGCAAACGGTCGACTGTCAGGCAACATCGGCAACCGTTCAGACGGGCGCCTTCCTGCCGATAACAGAGACGCAACTGCGCAGCAGGCCGAAACCACAAAAATGGTCGATCGCTTAGCCCTTCTCGCGACGTACTGATCACTCCATCAAAGCTGGTCTCGATCTGTAAAGACGGAGTGGCAGATTGGGGAAGGACTTGTCGGATCGATGTAGCCAAGCTGAGAAACGTTGTCGCGATTGCGGAAGCTGGCGATAAGAGAAGTTCACTTCCTCGATGAAGTCGACGCTTCGGCGACCAACATGTGCCATCATAAAGCGGATCGCCGGCCGGTTTGACCACCTGCAATCTGCTACGGGCCTGTTCGGCTGCCTATTGCAATTATCGCCTGATCCGGTCGTCCGGCCATGAATGCACGGTGGCGGCGGCGTCTCTGATCCAAAGGAAGCCGAGCGATCTGGTGAAGACGAACCGCCGGGACGCTGTTTCTCGCCCGAGTGTTACTCGCCGGCGAGCAAGCGTCCGGTCCCTGCACGTCGCGCAGCTCTGACAAGATTTCCCGAGCTTTCCACGGCAGCACTTCACGAGGACGGTTGATCGAGTGTTCCGTCAACCATGCGGGGGTGACCTGGTCATGCAGGTGGCGGAGCCCAAACTCCCTAGCGTGCAGGTTTATGACCACTGCCGAACTATCCCGAACCGTTCTCCCGGAGATATTGTGAGAGCACACGATGATCCCGATACTCTGCGGGAAATCCTTAGAAGGCCAGCAGGGGCCTATCCTCGACCGGGCATCCGACCGCGCGGCCGTGTTCGGCGCGATACTCCTCGGGCGAGATGTTGATCGCCAACGCCGAGATCGCCACCTGCACCCGCCTGAGACTAGTAACTGGACGACGAGAGGTTCACCGCGACTTTGCAAAGTGTGCGCGCATTTGTACGTTCCGTACAAAGTTTTGGCGCCACACCAAACGGATTCTCGAATGAGATTCTGCCGGCTTTAACAAATTGCCGGTAAATCCCGAGCGTTAGACCTTGGAAGGGCACGCACTGTGAAAACGCTAGTACACTTTTTACGCGATGAGTCCGGGGCTACGGCCATAGAATATGGGCTGATAGCGGCGGGTATTTCGCTTGCAATCATAGCGGTCGTGAATGGGCTAGGCACTAAACTCAATGCGAAATTCGCTTCGATCAGCAGCTCTCTGAAATAATCAAAAGCCGCCTCCCTTGGCGGCTTCTTTTCTCCACCGCATGTGCAAGAACGGCTCTAGTCAGAGGCGAGCTAGTCCTCTGAATTCGGCGGAACTTGAGAATTGGTGCGGCGAGGGGGTGAACGGATCGTCTCGATGCTGCTGCTCGGAAATTCTTGTTTTAGCGAAAGACACCTGGATGAGTCTTTTGGTCGTCGGCAGATTTGCCAATCAATCGAAAGTGGTCCTTGAGGCATTTCAGTCCGTAACGGCCTGTTTCTCGCGCTTTGTCTCGGCTCGAGGGTCGATCCGAACTGCAATCTTGTGCTTTTGTCTTGCGATGAGCGCGATCGCAGTGAGCCTCGGAGGGTATTCCGTCCTTGGTATCCGGCACGCAGGCGACCTGGTTGCGCGGACTTTCGATGAGTCCTTGATGTCGATCAACTACGCACGTGCGGCTGGTGCCGATTTTGCCGCGATGCGCGTGGCATCTTCACACGTCACAAGGCAGCCGTCGGCCCGTCCTCGACTAGATGATGAAATCGACAAGCTGGCGAAGACGCTTTCGGAAGATGTCACTATTGCAGCTGAAAGGTCGCAATCAGCGCGAGCTGCGAAGGCAGCCGCCAAAGTTAAAGAAGCTGCAAACGCCTGGGTCGCGATTCATCGCCGTCGCTTTCAAGCTGATGGCACCGGGAATAATGCAGCGAGCGCTCGGGAAATCGACGACGTTGACCAGCTCTCAAACGTCGTAAATCAGCAGATTGAGTTGCTGGTGAACTATACGGCCGGGGATGGTTTTCTATTCCGTCAGCGAGCCCTTGCCGCGATCAAACGGGATCTGCAACTGAATGTGGTGGCGCTGACCGTTGCGCTCCTTCTGTCCGGGCTTTTTTCGTGGTTGCTGGCACGGCGGATTATCGGGCCTGTCGCCATTGCGTCGAAAGCGGCAAGGAGTATTGCCGATGGCGACTTGAACGCGGACATTCCCAGAGGCAGCAGTGACGAGTTGGGTTCGCTACTCGCGGCCATGAGGAAGATGCGGGACAACATCAGGAAGATGGTCGACCGAGAGGTGGCGCAACGTCGCTCCGCGCAAGCGCGGCTTTCCGATGCGCTTGAAAATTCTCGAGAAGGCATCGTGCTCCTGGACGCGAGCGGACAGATAGCATTGGTCAATTCCCGAGCCAGCGAATTCATCGGCTGCTCTTCGCAGCTTGTTCATCCGGATCCTTTTCGAGTAGAGCAGGTGCCAAGCGATGAATCAACCGGAGCCGAAATTACGCAACGAAAGGTCTCTCGCGACGTCGAAGGATCGGCGAGCGAAGCCCGACTCCCAGATGGACGGTGGCTGCGAGTTAGCCGCAGTCCGACCCAAGAGGGGGGTGTTATCCTCGTTTATAGCGATATCACCAGCTTGAAGCGTCAGGAAGCCGAGTTGCATGCGACGAATCTGAGACTGGATGCGGCGCTGTCACACATGTCTCAGGGCCTCTGCCTCTACGATAGCGAGGCACGGCTGCAGGTCGTAAACCGACGCTTCTGTGAGATCTTTGATCTTTCGCCTGAGCTCGTTGCTCCGGGCATGACTTTCGAGGAAGTGCTCGGTCTGAGTGTTGCGGCTGGAAGTCATGGCGGCCAGACGGTGCCCGATCTGCTGGCGGAGCGGGAGAAAATTTTGCCTCGCCACGAGAGCGGCAACTACCTCCAGCGCCTTAACGACGGACGCGTCATCTCTATTGGCCATCGCTCCACTTCTGATGGCGGCTTACTCGTCAGTTGCGAAGATGTGACCGAACAACAGAGAGCCCAATCTCAGATTACCTTCATGGCGCGGCATGATGATCTGACCCGACTACCTAACCGCTCATTGTTCGCCGAGCGCATTGAACACGCCGTCGCGGAGGCCGGCCGGGGTTCCGGCTTTGCGGTGTTCTGCCTGGATCTGGATAATTTCAAACAGATCAATGACACCTTGGGCCACCCGGTGGGTGATGGGTTGCTTTGCGCGGTCGCCGACCGACTGAGCGCGTGTGTCCGCGAGATTGATACCGTCGCCCGGTTGGGGGGCGATGAGTTTGCGATCATACAATCTGATGTCCAAAACGCTGCAGACGCCGAACGTCTCGCCCGCCGCGTGGTGGAATGTATCGGAGCTCCTTATGAGCTAAATGGGCATCGCGTTATCGTCGGGTGCAGCGTCGGAATTGCGCTCGCGCCCGGTGACGGCATGACACGGGAAATGCTCCTGAAAAATGCGGACATGGCCTTGTACCGATCCAAGGCCGGGGGCAGGGGAACATGGCGGTTTTTCGAGCCGGCGATGGACGCAAGTTTGCAGAGCCGCCGCGCGCTCGAACTCGATCTTCGCGAGGCCATGGACAAGGACGAGTTCACTCTGTTCTATCAACCCATTTATGACCTGCGGATGGACCGGATCAGCGGCTTCGAAGCATTATTGCGCTGGCCTCATCCGAAGCGTGGCCTGGTGCCACCCGACCAATTCATTCCCATTGCAGAAGACATCGGTCTCATCACTCCACTGGGTGAGTGGGTTCTCAACCGCGCCTGCGAGCAGGCGGCCGGTTGGCCGAGCGAGCTCAAGATTGCCGTCAATGTCTCGGCGACTCAGATTCGGGATCCAAGATTTGCAGAGGTTATCGCCAACGCGCTTGATGCTTCAACGCTGGCCCCGCACCGGCTCGAATTGGAAATCACGGAGTCTGTTCTCCTTGGAAACAGCGCCGAGACGGTTGCAACACTGCACAAGCTGAAGGCGCAGGGGCTGAGCATCGCCTTAGATGATTTTGGTACTGGATACTCCTCGCTGAGCTATCTGCGCAGCTTCCCCTTTGACAAGCTCAAGATCGATCAGTCATTCGTCCGTGATGCAACAGCGACAAATGGATCTAAATTAATCGTAAGAGCCATTACCAGCCTTGGAAAAAGCCTTGGCATAACAATAACGGCGGAGGGGGTCGAGACGATTGAACAGTTGGATCAAATAAGGGCGGAAGGGTGCAACGAGGCGCAGGGATTCCTATTCAGCCGCCCGGTCCCTGCTACCGAGATAGCATCAACGATCCTGAATCTGAGAGGCGGCCTCGCGAGACGTCAGTTAAGCGGTGCGATGACCGGCTAAGACGAACCAGGACTTTCCTGAGTGTTGTTCGGTCCTGAGTTCGCTCTCGCCGTTGGGTTTCAATGCGTTCAGGATCCACATGGTGCGTCGACATGTTAGCAACCGAGCCACAAAGGTTCCGATCGTCGGGCGCGATCATAATCAACGACGCTATCAGCGCGCCGCAGCTCCTGCCTACGGTTTTGTTGAGCGCTCTGAAATGAAACTCATCGAGGGCTTCCATTATAATGTCACACGGGCCCACTTCATCAATTGTTGGCGCGCCCCAGTCATGGAGGCGCAAGGGTTCTCTGAAGGAGATTTCGATTAATCGGCAGCATCCGATACTTGCTATTAAGGCTTTTTTTCCGGGGTTGCCATATAGGAGCACTATATCGTCGAGGAGCCGATGAGGATCTGGGTCAGCTTAGCTTTGCTCGCGGCCCTTTTTCCGCTGGGCCAACCTTTTGCCTCGGCAGCGGCGGAGACATCAGCGGATGCCACGGCGCGCGCCAGCTATCGTCGGCCGGCGGCGATCCCTTATCCCGATCGTAATCCCTACACGGTGCCGAAAGCTGCTCTCGGGGAAAGACTCTTCTTCGATGCGCTGCTCTCGAAGTCCCGCACCCGTTCCTGCGCGACGTGCCACAATCCGTCGCTTTCCTGGGGTGATGGCCTCGCGCGTGCGGTCGGCGAGGATCCCAGCGGCCTGCCATTGCGTGCGCCGACCCTGATCGACGTGGCGTTCACCGAACCGTTGGGGTGGGACGGCAAATTCAAGACTCTCGAAGCCGTCACGTTCGGGCCGATCACAGGCCGGGCCAACATGAATTTGACGGAATCAGAATTGATCGCGCGTCTCTCCGCTATCCCGGCCTATGCTGATGCATTCGCAGTCGCATTCGGGGACGGTGCGATCACGCGACCCAGGATCGAAGCCGCGTTGGCGACTTTTGAACGAGCCATCGTGGCTGGCGAAGCGCCATTCGACCGGTGGATCATGGGAGACGCGACATCCGTCAGCGCCGCGGCAAAACGCGGCTTTGAGATTTTCAACGGCAAAGCCCATTGCTCAAACTGCCACAGTGGACCATCGTTCACTGACGGATCGTTTCACGATATTGGCGTCGCAAGGAACGACGACGTTGGACGCGGTCGGCTTTTTCCGACGTCGCAAAAGCTGCGGTACGCATTCAAAACGCCGACACTGCGCGATGTCGCGCGGCGTGCTCCCTACATGCATGATGGATCGGTCGCAACCCTCGAAGAGGTCATCGAACTCTATGACAAGGGTGGGATCGACCGTCCGAGCCGCTCGCCTTCAATAAAGCCTCTATCTCTGACGGAAAGCGAAAAGGCGGATCTGATCGCTTTTCTTCAGACGCTCACCGCATCCTCGACGGATACGACTTTTCCCAGGTTGGCGCGATGACCGGTACCCCGATCGCGCGGTCGGGGAGGCTCTCAGGGGAAGTGCGGCAATGCCGCTCCCAGCAAGCCCAACACGAGGATGAGGAAACCGCCCGCCCACGTCTCCAGGGTTTCACTGCATGCTGTGAGTCTCATTGCGGTGCGGGCCAGCGCCGAGCCGACGGGCACCCTCTTCGTACGAAACGCACCAAACATGGACTACTCCGGACATCCGTTTTTTGTCTGACATTCAGTACGACACTTGCATTGAAGGCCCGTCGTCAAAATCTGTAAAATTGAAGGGACGTGCGCGATAGTCTCGCCGCACAAATCCTTGCCGGCGTGTCCCCATTAACCCAGCAAACAACCTTCGGATGCGAGCGTCGTCACATCCTTAAGATTTGTGCTAAGTTGAACAAATCGTCAGAGGCGGGCGCTTTTCCAAAAGGGGTGGTTTTTTATGTTCAGGTCTCCGACGCGGGATGCCTTTGCGGCATTCCGGAGAAGCTCCCTTTTTGCAAGGTCCATCGTGGCACTTTCTTTCTGGTTCTTGGGGACACAAGGTGCCAGTGCCCATGTCAAATGGTTCTGTGCCTATGACGCTGCCGGCCAGCCCCGAAGCCTCGAAAACGTACTGTGCCAGGATTTTGAACTGCTGTTGGCTCTTGCCCTGCTCTGGTTTTTTTCCGGCTGCATGGTTGAACGGACGTCTTTGGGTGAGCTGGCGGCCCGCTCCCTCAACCGCTTCACGGACGGATTGCGACTACACACTGAGGAAATCATCCGGGCTGTCTGCGGATTTTTCTTCATCTCGCTTTGGGCGGTGGGCGGTATCTTGCTGACCCCGGAATTGAAAACGACTTCGTCAATGGTTGGGCCTTTGCAACTCGCCATCGCAGCAGGCCTGCTGTCGCGCCGCACGATGCCCTTCTCCGCGGCGGGAATTGTCGTTCTGTTCGGGCTCGCCGTTCGAGATTACGGCACGTTTCATCTGGCCGATTATCCGATCTTTTTGGGCCTTGCGGCCTACCTCGCCCTCGCGGGCTTGCAAAAAGATCTGTTCGGCGTTCCGCCACTCGATGTCGTGCGCTACGCAACCGCCGTCACGTTGATGTGGGCTTCGGTGGAAAAGTGGGCCTACCCGGAATGGAGCTTCCCGCTTCTGATCGAGCACCCCGGCATGACGCTCGGGTTCGATAGTGAGTTCTATATGCGCGCCGCTGGCATGATCGAATTCACGCTCGCGTTTGCCCTAGCTTGGACGCCCTTGGTCCGGCGCGTTGCGGCTGCCATACTGCTTGGAATGTTCATCAGCGCGTGTTTCGAATTTGGCAAGCTTGATGTGATCGGGCACTCGGCGATCATCGTCGTACTGGTCGCGATACTTTCCGATAATCAGCCGAGGGAAGCCGACTATCGCGCTCCCTGGCTCGCTCCGGCCGGACTATGTGCGGCGTTGACGGTTACGCTGTTCGCCTACTATGTCGGTCATGCAGCGATCTTCAACACCTCAATTCTGTAGGGCCCTACTTTTTGACGTGCACGCCAAGCTTCATCTTGGGATGAATGCCGCACAACACAGTGTAGTCACCAGCCACAGAAAAGACGACGTCGAATTGGCTGCCTGGCTGTTGATCGCCAGAATCGAACTCGAAGGTGTCTGAGCTCAAATAGGTGTGGTGCATGAGCTCACCGTCATCGTTTATAAACCGTAGGGTCTCGCCGCGCTTTATTACGATTTCTTGGGGTCTGAATTCTCGGTCCTTTTGCGAAATTACATAGGGGGTGGCGCCTAGAGCGGCTCCAGCGAGGAGCCCTCCCACTATTGCGGCTATCATCTGAAAACCGAACTTGCCTGTGCGTGAAGGTATTAGCCTTTCTCTCATTCCGACCTCACTGAAGCTAAATTCTATAAAAATGCGACCTTACCGCGGACCGCCGGAGCCCGGGACTAGCGACACTTATGACAGATTGATCTTTATTTTGCGCCTCGGTTCCAATCATTATTAGAGGAAAACTGACGCGAGGCAGGCGGCCGGCTGTGTCCACGCAGCATGTTTGCGCTTTGGCGGTGCGAGGGGACTGCCAGTCGTCGCCAGGTGTCCCTGCGGCGAGACAAACGGTGCTCCCTCATGGCATCAGCGGTTGAAAAGGTTGATTGATTGTCTTGAGAACATCAGTGCAAAACTCGTGTTGGTCACAATGAATTTCGGCATAGAGGGAGCATGACTAAACTCTCGCCTGACATCTGAAATGTTCTCTGGCGAGGCGCGGTTGCCTTAGTGGTGCTGTGTTCGTCTCACGCAACGGACTTCGCAATCCCCGGCCAGGCGGTAACAGCGTGGCGCGCTGGTCTGACGGCGTTCCGGCGCCGACGAGTCCAAAGCGAGTTGCTCCACACCCCGGTCGGTCCCCGTCAGGCGTTGAAATTCGTCAAAGACGCCGTCTTAAGGCCGGATTTGTGCTCAACGCGCTGCACATTACAGGAATCCGTATGGGTATTTGGCTACGTTTCCAGCAGATATCCACGCTATGAGACGGACTGCACTATGACCAATCGGGTGCCAGCCGTCCTTGAACCGCGGGACAGCTCGGGTGACCCCGCTCTCGCAGGAGTTACCGGCACACAGCCGACGCTTCGTCGGCTCGATAGCCTGCGTCCTAATACGCGGCCCCCTGTCAGAAATGCTATCCTGTCCAGAATTTCTCCGGACGGCCTCGCAGCATTGGGGGAGTGCCTTGAGCCGATCGTCCTGAAAGAGCGTATGGTTCTGCAAGAGCCGAAAAGGCATGTAGAGCACGTCTACTTCGTGGAGTCGGGCCTCGTCTCGCTAAGGGTTGTCGCGGCGGGGAGCATGCTTGAAACGGCCGTCATAGGATATCGGGGTGTGGTCGGTGCTTCGTTCTTGTGCGGAGGACATCTTTCGACGCATCAATCTGTGGTGTTCTTTCCCGGAAGCGCGCACAGGATCCGTGTTGAGGAATTGCGCCGGCTAGTAGAAGAGCGTCCTGAGATCCGAGAGCATCTCTTTGAGTACGTTCAAGCGCTGACATTTCAGTGCGTTCAGACAGGATTGTGCGGGGTTCGGCACGATCGTGAACAGAGGCTCGCGAGCTGGCTTTGTTTGGCGAGTGATGCTGCTGACGTTCGTGTGCTGCCAGTTACCCATGACTACCTTTCGTCTGTCTTGGGACTTCGTCGCGCTGGGGTAACGCAGACTCTAAGCCGATTCGAAGAACGAGGGCTGATCCGCAAGATGCGCGGTCTCTTGGAGATTGATGAACCCAAGTGCCTCGAGAAAAGGGCATGTTGTTGTTACAAGCTCATTTCAGGCGCCTATGCCTCGTCTCAGTCCGCGATTCCAGCAAAAGGGCTGATGGGGTAACAACGTCGCATAGGCTTCACCTCTCCAGTTCATATCGAGACGACTTGCCGAACACGGTATTGCTGCGCGGAGCGAAGAGCCGAACAGCATTTGCGCTTGACTCCTACTCAAACAAAGCAAGTTTGAGGATGGAGGTTCTAACATCGATGGCGCCAGAATCGCCTGGCAAGTGCACCGTCGCGAGGATTGCGGGAGGTGAGGAGCTTTTTCAGTCTTGCGCCGGCCCGTAGTCGCTCGCCAGGAACTGATCTTGTGTCCACTGCCTCAACGCATCATCGTTGATTGTCGAGTTGACTAGGGCATTCCAGTTCTCACCTGCCTCTTTCCATTTCGTTCTCCGGTCCGGAAGGCTCCGCAGTAACCGGAATGCGCTCGTCGCAATCTTGCTTGCCTCTTTACCTTCAGCAGCCTCGCGGATCACGTCCTTGAAAGTTTGCTCTGGAAAGATCCACCCGGCGCCCGTGAAGCGCTCAGCAAAGATGTATTCGAATGAGGCCCGAAACGTAACGGCTGCTAGAGCATCCTCGTGTTCCGTGCCTTCACTACGCACGTCAAACCATTGCAACAGTCTTCGGACAGCGGCAGCGGGAGCAAACTGGCGATCACCGAGAGTCAGAGATACGAACATGTACGCGATGTCTGATTGAAGTTCGTTGTCCAGGGACACGTACCAGTCTTTAATCGCTTGAATAGGTGACATAAAATGATCCCGAGAAAACGACGCCAAGGCACGTGCTGAGGATCTCCTCGAGAATGAACCTAGAGCTCAGGGATGACGCGCAGAGTAGCGCGCTTCGAACCGAAGTATTAGCGAAGTGTCTACCACCCGAACCGCCGAATGCAACTGCTCGGGACTGGATCGGTGCTGGTCAACCTGCCGCTCGAGCTCTTCTACGAGGGCGGAGAATAGGCCGAAATCCGCCGCGTCGGCGCGACGCTGGGCCCGCGCGCGCCGGGCTCAGCGTCACACGCCGCTTCGGAGTGCAGACGTCGCGAGAGCGATCTTCAAATCTTAGGTCGCTTCGTTTGCAGGAAGATTGAAAACTACCATACGCGCGTGAATATATCCGCACCCTTCAACTTGCTAGGCTTGCCTTTGTTATCAACGTAGAACAGCGTCCAAGACGTTGGCATCTGAGACCCCTTAATTGTTCCAACCCAGCGGGTAAAGGAATTGCACTGGGCAAAGGTAACAACAAAATACAAGCCGGTTGGACTAACGGATCCCGCTGCAGGATACGGGATGCCCTGGCACGCAAACCCTTGAGCATGGTTTGTGAAAGTCCCTTGTATCGTCCCGCTATTGGCGGACCAAATAAGCAGTTCCGAACCTCGTTCATTTTTCCAGTATGAGGGAGCGGGAAGCCCCTGCGCCATGGCCTCGGCGGAAAGCAAGAAGGATTGGGCGAGCAGCAAAAGCCCCAGAAGTCTCTTCATATTGAAGCCCCAAAATTAGTCGCTTAAAGATCATGTAGTGTGGTTCAACTTGAGGTCATGTTCGCTGCTCTTATCTCGCATTCGGCAACAGAATGCGGCGCATATGCGCCAGGTAGCGCTGGATCGCGGCGGAGTCGGACTCCGTCGAGCCCCCCGGCACCGTTACCCCGACATGGTTCCTGGCGGCCGCGCGCCGAGCCCACTGCTAAAAGTGGATCAATTCGCCGGAAAGCACCAATGCGACACGGGCGGCGAAACACTGACCGACTACGACTTAATGGGATTGAACATTCATCCCGAATGGTGACTACCGACGGTTCTTGTCCTGGCCGGTCTCAACATCGGAGACTTCGTCAGCGTGCTGATCAAGGCTGTGATGGGTCGCCGAAGCGTTTCGTCTTGATCGGCGACGGTTAACGAACTCGTTGATAGCATCGTAAGCCTGAAGCAAAGGCGGCGTCAGCGAAAAGAAGACGCCCAGCCCGATCGCGATGACAACGTGGCGAAGAGAAGAGCTATCATCCTCTTCGCTTGATGGTTCGGCGTTCTCCTTAATTAATGCGGGTGAAAGCCTACCGGCGGTGCCGTTCTGACGGCTAGATTTCCGTGGTTTGCGCGGAGGAATCATGACTAGTACAAAGAGGACGTTGATCAACAACCAAATACTTAGAGCTATAAGAATCGTTCGCATCAAGTGTCCCAACCCGCTTGCCAAACAACGCTGCGAATGATCGATCCCGTAATCGGCCTCGATCGTGTGATTATCACATACCTCAGAAATCAATCGGTTAGCCTATCGCCTCGGAGGTGCATACAGCCACGATCGAATATGACGAAGCGCGTCTGCATGTTGTCACCGCGAAGTCCACAAAAATGCAACGGCAAGCGTGGTAGACGCCAGGAGACCTATGAGCGCCGTGAAACCTCATGTGCAAATCTCTTTAGTTGGGCTGTTGGCCGCGAGCTGCACGAGATTGGCCAGCGCGAATATCCAAGAAAGATGACGGTCCCGTTTAACGCGGAAGAAGCGGCGCAGAAAGACAGCGCACGAAGGCCCTCCTGCGCTGATTATCATCGCGACTGCCATCTACCGGGATCAGTATCATCAACCATAATTGGAATGCCGCCCGGATACTTGCTGCGGCATGTGCCAAATCGGCGACAAGGAGCATCAGCGCGGCAAAAAACGCGCATATGATGCGTTTCAAGAAGTTTTCCTTCACGTTATGTGGGAAATGCGTGAAATCGTTGCGCGGCGATTCTTGGTCGCTAAAAAATCGGGACCGGAAAGTCGGGAGATCTGTCTGCGCCGGCGGGAGACCGCTGCGGGGCTTACTCGCGGCGATTGTGTCGGCTATAGGATTGTCCCGAGCCGTCAGTAGTTCTGAACGCCGCACCCCAGAATGACCCACACCACACGTCGATGGCTGCTTGCCGCTGAAGTGCTCCCGGAAACTAGGCCAGCCATTGCTGGAATTTCCCGGGGGTAGACTCATGCCGGCGGGGGTGCCGATGAGCCATTCAACAGCGATATCGGCGCCTTGTTGCCGATCGCGCTATGTGAATCCTCCATTTTCTGCCGTGCGTCGTCAAGGCTCAGGAACCAGTGCGTGTTCAGGCATTCGCTTCTGAACTTGCCGTTGAAGGATTCGATGAAGCTGTTGTCTGTCGGCTTACCCGGCCGCGAGAAATCCAGCACGACACCCTTCTGGTAGGCCCAGATATCAAGATCGCGGGAGACGAACTCCGATCCCAGGTCGACGCGGATCGTCTTGGGGTAGCCGACGGTCTTGCAGATGCGTTCCAAAGTCTGCACGACATCCCCGCCTCGATGGCTGAAGCGCGGATCGACGGCTGGAGAGAAGCGACTGAGCGTGTCGACGATCGTGAGCACACGGATCTTGCGGCCGGTGGCGAGCTGGTCATGAACGAAGTCCATTGCCCAGGCCTCATTGATCCGACCTGCTTCCGTCCTGTCTTCACGCAGCTTGACCTTGACGCGACGCTTCGGCGTTTTGTTGCGCAATTGCAGGCTCAATTCCCTATAATGACGATAGACACGTTTGACATTGATGGCCCAGCCGTCACGTTGGAGCAGGACGTGGACCCGGCGATATCCGTATCTCACCCGCGTCTCGCAGATGTCCTTGATCCGGCTCTTGAGAGCGGCCTGGTCGCCACGCTTGAACTTGTAGACGTAAAGTGCGCGATCGATCCGAAGAGTCGAACAGGCCCGCCTGATCGAGACCTTCCAGTCACTCCGTACTTTGTCGACAAGCTCTCGCTTGCGGCCAGGCTTCAAAGCTTTTTTGAGAGCACATCCTGAAGCTTGGCCTTGTCCAAGGACAGGTCCGCAACAATCCGCTTCAGCCGGCGTGGTCTACAGTCAGAACAAGGCGCGTGACGAACTCACGGCCATGAAACTTCAGCAGGCTTCGATCGGCCGCGCTTTAGAGGTCATCAAACATCAGCAAGCATCTACCGGCCGTGATCTAGAGGCCGTCAAACATGAGCAGGGTATCCCTCCGCCAAAGGCCGCCTTGTTTGACGGAGGCGAGCGCTGCAGGTCCTAGGGGTAATCCTAGGAGAAGCGCTATGACGATTTCGCGGGCAGAGGTGATCACATCGGTCGAGCGGCGGCGGCGGTGGTCGCGAGATGAGAAGGAACGGCTGGTTGCAGCATCGCTTGAGCCCGGAGCCACTGTTTCCGAGGTGGCTCGCATGGCCGGCCTTCATGTGAGCCAGCTGTTCAGGTGGCGCAAAGAGCTTTGCAAGCACGGTGAGACGAGTATAGCTCCGTTCGTGCCGGTCGAGATTGGGCCGTCTGTGCGGCCGCGGGATGTGGCCGAAGTGCCATTGACGACGGCGCCGGTGCGTCGACGGAAGAGCCAGGGCATCATCGAGATCGATCTTGGTAGCGGACACCGCATCCGGGTCGATGGCGAGGTCGATGGAGACGCGCTGCGTCGCGTTCTCGATGCCCTGGTGCGCCGATGATCCCGGTTCCGACAGGCGCGCGAGTGTGGCTCGCGACAGGCTACACCGATATGCGCAGAGGTTTTCCGTCGTTGGCACTCCAAGTGCAGGAGGTGCTGCACAAAGACCCGCTCAACGGTCATCTGTTCGTCTTCCGCGGTCGCCGCAGCGATCTTGTGAAGGTGATCTGGCACGATGGCCAGGGAGCATGCCTGTTTACCAAAAGGCTCGAGAGAGGCAGGTTCATCTGGCCATCGGTTGCCGGTGAATCGGTAACGATCTCGCCGGCGCAGTTGAGCTATCTGTTGTCCGGGATCGATTGGCGCAACCCACAAGAAACCCAGCGTCCGACGCGGGTCGGATAACGTTTTATGGTTTGAATCTGCGGCTTGATCTGATTCACTGGCTTCATGATATCGAAGCCGGACGATCTTCCATCGGACCTTGCAAGTGCCCTGGCGGCGCTGCAGACCGAGCGTGAGGCGCGGCTGCAGGCCGAGGCGGTGGCTGCCAGTGCGCGGGCGGAGCTGTCGGACAACGAGGCGCTAATCGCGCATCTCGAGCTGCGGATCGAGAAGCTCAAACGCGAACTGTACGGGCCGCGCTCCGAGCGCACGGCACGGCTGCTCGAGCAGCTGGAGTTGGAGCTCGAAGAACTCGCCACCACGGCGAGCGAGGATGAGCTTGCCGCGCACGCCGCAGCGGCGAAGACGCAGAACGTCCGTTCCTTCACGCGCAAGCGGCCGGTGCGCAAGCCATGGCCGGATGACATCGAACGCGAGCGCGTCGTCATGGAGGCTCCAACGAGCTGTGCCTGCTGCGTTGGATCGCGGCTGGCGAAGATCGGCGAGGATGTGACCAGGACGCTGGAGGAGATCCCACGCCGCTTCAAGTTGATCGAGACGGTACGCGAGAAGTTCACCTGCCGTGATTGCGAGAAGATCAGCCAGCCGCCCGCACCGTTCCATACCACGCCGCGCGGCTTCATTGGCCCACAATTGCTGGCGACGATCCTGTTCGACAAGTTCGGCATGCATATCCCGCTCAACCGCCAGAGTGCGCGATTCAAGGCCGAGGGGATCGACCTGTCGTTGTCGACCCTGGCCGACCAGGTCGGCCACGGCACCTTCGCCGTCATGCCGCTCTTCCATTTGATCGAACGCCATGTGCTCGCGGCCGAGCGCCTTCATGGCGATGACACCACCATCCGTATCCTGGCGAAGGGCAAGTGTACCACCGGACGGATCTGGACTTGTGTGCGGGATGACCGGCCCTTCGCCGGGCCCGCGCCGCCGGCGGCGGTCTATTACGCCTCGAGCGACCGACGAGGCGAGCATCCCCAGAAGCATCTGGTCGCCTTCGGTGGTATCCTGCAAGCCGATTGCTACAGCGGGTTCGAACCGCTGTTCGATCCGCAGAAGAAGGCGCGGCCGATTACGCCGGCATTTTGCTTTGCCCATGCACGACGGGGCTTCTTCGAGCTGGCCGACATCGAGAAAAATGCCAGGGAAGGCCGCAAGGGCAAACCGGTCTCCCCGATCGCACTGGAGGCTGTCAGACGCCTCGATGCGTTGTTCGAGATCGAGCGCGCCATCAACGGCCGCAGCGCCGACGAGCGGCGTGCCGTGCGCCAGGAGCAGAGCAAGCCGCTGCTCGACGATATGCACGCCTGGCTGCTCCGTGAGCGAGAAACCCTCTCGCGCTCCTCCGAGGTCCTGAAGCCCATGAACTACCTGCTCAGGCGTTGGGACGATTTTGCCCGCTTCCTCGACGATGGCAGAATCTGCCTCAGCAACAACGCCGCTGAAAGAGCGTTGCGCGGCATCGCCTTGGGGAGGCGCAACTGGACCTTCGCCGGCAGCCTGCGTGGCGCCGACCGCGCCGCCATCATGCTGACGATGATCACGACCTGTCGCCTGAACGACGTCGATCCCAAAGCCTGGCTCGCCGACATCCTCGCCCGTATCGCCGATCTTCCCGCATCGCGTCTGCACGAGCTGCTGCCCTGGGAATGGAAGCTCCTGCGTCAGGCCGACAACCCCACCGATCAGCAAGCCGCCTGACCTTCACGCATCGCCATCATAGAACTCGCCGTGCCCGCGCGCATGCGTCAATCAGGCGGTCTTCGTCGTATGCGTACTGAGCAGGCATCCACCGACCGTGATTTAGGGGGGGCATCAAACATGAGCAGAAATCGACCGATCAAGCGATCGTTGCGCTGACGGACGCTTTGCGAACCTACCGCTCCGAGGTGACCGACTTCGCCGCGCAATATCAGGCGATGTCCACTCGGCTGATGCTACTCGATGTGGCGCACCGGCCGGCATCGGCCACTGCGCTGCGCCTGATGCGCGCGAAGCTTGACGTGATCGAGGAGGCCCTGCAGCACCAAAGCATCCTGCTCGCGCAGAAACTAGCTAATCTCAGCAAGTCACCTGCGCATGCTGACCCGTAGACACCTGCTGGCAGGTTTTTTCCTTGCTGGCATGCCCCACGATCTTGCGGGCCGCATCCGCCGTCGTAGTACCCGAGCCATCTCAAAAGCGCATAACCTCACCAATCAGCGTCAGCCATGCCGGGATCGACGGCGCTCAGATCGCCCGCAAAGAACTGCTTGAGGCCCACCCCTAGCCAGTTCGCCCGCGGTCGGACTATCCACGTCTCACCTACCGGCTATACCGCGGCAACTTGGCTGATGCAGCGGGCGGCACCGATGTGGGAAGCCGCGGGCTTCTTGGGTATGAGCGAAATGACGCTTCGCGAAACCTATGGTATCACCACCCGGCCCACCCTGCGTACCGCAGCGAACGCTATCGGAACGCATTCGGCACCGAGCAAGAACGTAGGATTGGTTGTTTCGTTGGTTGACGAAAAGACGAGGCGCGAACGGGCGGGCCAAGCCCTCCTTGAAAATACTGGTGGGCCCGGCAGAAGTCCCACCCTTCAACGAAATCAATCATTTAATTTTGTCTCGGCGCCACAACGGACCGCAGATGGACCAAAGGTTTTTAACGGAGTGTCTAGCCATGTCGCGCCTGTGCGCTGGCGCGGCCCGCCCGGTGGCCGGGCCCTGCGCCCTTGGCGCGCTGTGCGGCCTTCCTGCGGCCTTGGCCTGACGCCTTGCGCCGCCGCTCCCGCTGCCCATCCGCGTTTCAGCGGCCGTCGCCCGCGCATTGTGAGGGGGCGCAGGATGACTTCTGCCTCACGATTGATGCGGCGCGCACGCCTGATGGCGTCTCGCCGAAGCGTCGGCGGAACGAGCGATTGAAATGAGAAACATCACCAAAGCCGACTGCAAACGCGATATCGATGATGGCCAAATGCAGATGGTGCGGGTCAGTCAACATCGCGAAGGCACGCTCAAGCCGACACCCTGCAAGGTGCTCGGTGAAGGACTTTCCGGTCTCTTCGAGCAACTTTTGCACGTATCGCCGCGACATACCGAGCGCTCCAGCAACATTGTTCAGATCGCCATTGGGATCGCCGAAGCGTTGCGCGACCTCCGCCAGGATCGCCTGAAGCTTGGCTGCCTTCACTCCACGCTCCGTAACGATTGCAGCTTCGGCCGTCGGCCCGAGCGTTGCGGCCACGAGATCGAGGAGATGTACGCCGACGGTGGAGGCCAGTGTTGATGACGGAGGTTCTTTGAAGGATGCGAGCGACCGCAGGTAGCGGCCGAGCAGTCTAAGCGCCGGTTCGGGACGCACCGGCCGACCTGATAGATCTTCCGGCTGCGCAACCAGAGACCTAAGGGCGGCAGCCGGCACGGTCACGAATTTGACGCTGGCGCCACGCGGCCCAAATACTCGCAGCAGCCTTCCCCGGTCAACCAAACAAGCGGCGCCGACATCATAGACATGTTCCTGGCCAGCATTTGCAAATTGGACCGGGCCAGCTTCGACGATGTTCAGTCCGAATTGGTCACGGCTATCCTTGAGGTGGCGTTTGTGACGGATAAACTCCACCGGCGTGGTGACAATGCTACAAACGCCAACCGGGCCGAGCGGCCAGTAGGTGACATTGATACGTGGTCGGCCACCGCTGTGATCTATCACGTCCAAGGCGAGGTTCAGCCGCGCAAACTCTTCACGGAACGTGGAGAACCGTGTGCGCTCCGGCAGCATCTCAGTCGACCATCGCACAAGGGGAAATGACGTTGGCATGCCGGCCTTCCGTTTCGGTGCCCAACCACACAAGAACGACTGAGCCGCACGAAAGAAATCTGTAAATTCCTCGAATGACGCTAAGACGTCTCAAGAGACTATATCGGACCGCGCTTGGGTGCGGGTGTGAGGTGGATTACAGGGTAGGACTTCAAGAAAATGACGAGGAATTTCCCGTCAGGCTTTCGATGCTGACACGGTTCGCATCGAGGTTGCGATGATGCGCGAAATGCCGGAAGGGCACGAAGAATTTGCGTGTGCAACTTTCAGGATGCGCATGTGTAATCCACGGCCGATACGACTGTCGTCACTCCTCAAAAGGTGGAGAGAACACCGTGCCTAAAGGCCGCCAACCGAGACAGCTTTACTCACTCTTAAATTCTGTGATCTTTCGATCCTCAAACCACAGCTCTACGTCGTAGCCGTCAGCCAAGCATCTGGCGCGCTTCTTGGCTTCGGTTTCGTCCTCGCACATTAGAACGATGCGAAGCGCGATATGCCCGTCGAGGTCCATGATATGTGCGCGGTACTCTTGCATCTGCTCCCTACGCGCTCGGTCGGCCTGAGACGACCTTATTGCTCAGGGGGTTGCAGACCCGGCGACGTCAGCCATTTGTCTAGATTAGAAGCGGTTTTAAGCTGGCGCAGTTTGCGTTCTAGAAGATCACGTTGCGGTCCCGGCTGCGTGTTTTCCAGCTCCGCTATGATGCGGGCTCGTTCCGCATTCAGGTTGTTGTTAATGTGGGATTGTGGGTGTCGTCCCATGGCACTCTCCTTTCCCTGCGTGAATTGGGAGGGAGCGCAACCGGCGTTCTCGTCACCGATCCAAAGCACGGTGATAGAACCAATGTGCACCCGGAACCGGAGCGACGCCAGAACAAAAGTTGACCCAGCAAACGTCTACGGGGGGTCAAAACGCGACTTGCGTTCTGGGTCGGCTCTCGGGCCGGACCGAACGGCCTTCCCTGCTGTTTGATGCCCCCGGCCGGTACGCTTCCTTCTCGTTGGGGGCACCGCCGGTCGATGGGGGGATCAGCTTCGCCCGCCGCCCTCAGGATGACGGCAAGGTCGGCATCCGCAAACATCAAACGAGCCGGATCGAACGGCGGGGCGAGCGGCGGATTTTTTAGCCGCCGCCGAAGCCAAGCCCACAGCTCCATGGGATAACCTGATTTGAGAATATGGGGACGCGGTACGCACTAAATTTTTGTACCGGGTGTGTGAACTGGTTCACATTGGCCCACCCTCATCAAGCACAGAGTGACGCTGGAGGACGAAGCTATGTCCAGCATCCCTGAGTGGCTCACGGTCGACCTGGTGATCATCGGCTTTTCGATTGCGATCATCGGGACCGTAGTCTGGATTGTTCCCTGACGTAGCTCAGTTTCGCAGCCTGGCATCCTTGGGCGCAGCGAGCTGAACAAGGGCGGAAGCGATTGCCTGCGGGTTCTAGCCGCCATCGGCCCCGTCCCTGGCCCGGCGGCAGCTTCGCCGCCCGGTGCATTGCCCGCCGTCCTCAGAAGGTGGGCAATATCGGCATCCGAAATCGTGAAGCGAGCCGGATCAATCGCGACTAGCGGCGGCTCTCGGAGCCGACGCCAGAGCCAAGCGCGCAGCTCCAGCATGTCGAGCCGTACCGCCGCCGCAACGAACGCCTCGAAGAACCGCTGGCGCTGCGCTGCGTCGAGCCGCGCCCAGCCTTCCAACGTTGCCTCAGCCAGATCAGTGCGCCGCATCTCCGTGAACCTCAAAATCGAATTCAGCATACGAAACCCGAAAAATGGAAACTGTAAATATGCTGAAGTGGCGCGGTCGCGCGGTCCCCGCGTTTAGCCCTGGCCCCCGAGGGACCCGAAAAGCGAATAGGATGGCGCGTGGTGCGCGTCAGAGCGCTGCGCGCTGCGCGCTTCGCATCAGGCCCGCTGCACTTAACCTCTCCCTGCCTTTCCTGAGCGCGACGGCGACGACGATGGTCTCGCCCGCGACCTTGGCCTCGCGGGCCTGTTCGAGCGAATACGCGTGGAGGCCAAAAAGCGGCTTGGGAAAATTCTGGCCGGGTGTCGTCTGAAAGACCGAAAAGGGGATGGGGATTGGCACTGGCTTGCTCCTGTAGCTGGTGGGTATCCGACCCGTTCAGCCATCACTGTCGCGTGCATTAAAACATTGTTTTTGCTTGTAAATCTATTCTCACGCACTTCGAGTAACGCTCTGGAAAAGGCCGGTCGGGCCATGTCTTTGCCAAGACGGAGGCGCCCGCCAAAAACGCGATCGGTACCGCTTTCCTTCGCCCCCCGGTTGTGGATAGTGTGCGGGCGGCGGAGGAGATTAAGAAGAATGCGTAATGTGGGATTGGCCGTGGCGCTCAGCGTCACGCTAGCAGGCTGCGCTATTCAGCGAGCCCAAGTGGCGCAGGACGCCCGGGCGCAGATGGTCGGCCTCTCCAAGGAACAGGTTCTCGGATGCATGGGGCCACCCGCGAACAAGGCTGCGGAAGGCCAAACCGAAGTTTGGTCCTACGCGTCCGTGGTAACGTCGGACTTCTGTGTCGACGGGCCGACGACATTTGGGAAAATGCTGCGATCATTCAAGATGTAGTCGCACGTATTGATCGTTCGCGCATTGTTGTGTGCGACTGTACGGGTAGAAATCCGAACGTGTTCTACGAAGCCGGTATCGCCCACACCCTCGGTCGAGAGGTGATCCTAATCACGCAGAACGAAAATGATATTCCCTTTGACCTTCGACATCTCCGGCATGTCCGCTATCTCAATAACGCCGAGGGACGCGTTGCGCTGATCGAAGCCTTGCAGGGTCGAATGCAGACCATTCTCGGGCACTAGTAGATCGATGACGTGCCTGCTTAACGTCGCCCGATGCCTAATCTGGCGGTCGGAGCCAAAGGGGGAGTTGAATGAGGGCATTTTCGATAATCGTTGTGTTGTTCAGCACCGTCGCCGTTGCCGAGGCCGAAGAGGCCGCGCCGAGCCGGATCGACAGCATCACCAAATCCGCGCGAGACATGATGCCATCGCTGCCCTCCGTGTCACTGCCGTCGATGCCGGACCTTTCGCTTCCGGACTTCTCGGATGCAACGGGCAAGCTGATGATCGAGTTCAACACCTTCACCCAACAGGTCGGCGATGCTCTGCCGATCCTTGAACAGATGGGCTATGAGGTGACGACTTTCAAAGTGACGTGGGGCCTGCCACCAAAAGCTCGGCTTCGCTTGAAATCAAACAGCAACGCCGACATCCAGAAAGAAAATGCCATCGCCGCCAAAGCGACCAGTGGCGGCGTGCTGGTCACGGCCCTCATCACCAGCGCAGCGACGGCGAAGCGCATCCAAGGCACCATGAAGCTCGGCACAGCGTACCTCGACGTGGACTTCGCTGTCCCGCCGAGGGTCAACATGAAGTTCGTCAATCTCAAAGCCAGCGAGAAAGAGGAAATTGCCGCGCGACACGGATGACTTGGAGATTTCGTGCAAATAGAACCGCCCTATCCGTCTCGCCTGTGGAGCAGCCGTGTTCGTCAATGTGACCAACGGAATTAAGACGTGGCTTGTGGGCCTCTTCGCCTCAACCATCACCCACACGACGCGCCCCGAAGATCGGGTCCTCGCGATACGCTGGCTTAGCCAATCGCGCGAGGTCGTTGCAAGCGAAGTAAGCTCCCTCGAAAAATTGAGGCAGTTGAACGCGCTGATCAATTCACGGACGACCATCAAGGCGATGGCCAAGAGCATATCTGCAACCGTTTCAAATTACCGGAAGTCAAATCTATCATTGTCAATGAAGATCGCGTTACCGGCCACTCTCGCTGCAATCCCGTTGGTCGGTGGCCATGCCGCTGGCATAGCAGCGTTTGGTGGCGCTCTTGGCGTTCCGGTACTGTTGCTGGTCTTTCTCGGTACGGCAGGCATTACCTCGATTATCGAAGCTGTCGTGACAAGCCCGGAGGCACGAACCGATATTGCGGAAATCATCGACATCATCATTGAAGACGAGCGACTACGTCAGACTAGCGCACAAATGAAGGCTGCAATGAAAGAGCAGCCGATGGATCCCACCCGGTTCGCCATGCCGGTGGAGGAGATGGCGCTCCGAAAATACTTGCTCAGCATGGACCCCTTCAATTTCGAACAGCACAGCATGAGCTTTTTTCATAGGGCTGGCCTTGAGGCTTGGGTTACTCGAAAATCGAATGACTTTGGTGTCGATGGCTTTGCCGTCCACCCTGACGGCCTAATGATCGTCCAATGCAAGCGAAACTCGACGGAGAATAAAGTTGGCCGACCGACCATCCAGCAATTCAAGGGAGTTGTGGAAGAGCAGAATGCGCATCGCGGCTACATCATCACAACGTCAACATTTACAGAGGATGCAATTGTATCAGCCGCGCTGACTGACAAGATCGTGCTCGTTGCATTGGATGATCTGGTGCTCTGGCATGCAGAGCCACCGATATTTTAGCCTCCGGCCATGATCCTGCGGCGTCCCTCCGGCTTCATCGAACCGTGCCTGTCGTCGAAGGTGGCGCGACCACCGTCCGGCCAGTTTCGGTGCGGGTGTAATGTGCCGCTGATGCAGGAGACGGACATCATTGCGGCGACGCCACTGACCGGCACCGAGACCTACCTCGTGACATCGTTCGGCAAGCCGTTCACGGCGAACGGGTTCGGCAACAAGATGCGCG
>NZ_JADFUE010000031.1:0-76779 GCF_054967145.1 Bradyrhizobium sp. UFLA06-24 | reverse complement strand
TTGGACGCGATCAGCTCCATCACCTTCTCGCCCGCCGTCATGCAGAAGGCGTCGCGGATCTCATACGGTGCCGGAGCACCGGCCGAGTAAGGCAGCGCGAGGCCGATCGCTTCCGAGACGGTCGCCATGGTGTTGGCGGTGAACTGCGCGCCGCAGGCGCCCGCCGAGGGGCACGCCACGCGCTCGATCTCGTCGAGGTCCTCGTCCGACATCGCGCCGACCGAGTGCTTGCCGACCGCCTCGAACATGTCCTGCACGGTGACTTGCTGGCCGCGAAAATTGCCCGGCAGGATCGAGCCGCCATAGATGAAGATCGACGGCACATTGAGACGGACCATCGCCATCATCATGCCCGGCAGCGACTTGTCGCAGCCGGCAAGGCCGACCAGCGCGTCATAGGCGTGGCCGCGCACGGTCAGCTCGACGGAGTCGGCGATGCACTCGCGCGAGGGCAGCGAGGAGCGCATGCCGTCATGGCCCATGGCGATGCCGTCGGTGACGGTGATGGTGCAGAATTCGCGCGGCGTGCCGCCGGCCGACGCGACGCCCTTCTTCACCGCCTGGGCCTGACGCATCAGAGCGATGTTGCAGGGGGCGGCCTCGTTCCAGCACGAGGCGACGCCGACGAAGGGCTGATGGATCTGCTCGGTGGTCAGACCCATGGCGTAGAAGTAGGAGCGATGGGGCGCACGCGCAGGACCTTCCGTCACGTGACGGCTCGGCAGCCTGTCCTTGATGTTGGTCTTGGCGTCCATCGCGACCAGTTTCCTCAGGTCTCAGTTTCCTGCCCAACCCTTGTCAGACCGGGAAAATCACACCCAAGATTTGAATCGACCTTGGAATTTCCCGCCGCCTGCAAGGAGCCAGCCCCAGCCCCTGAAACATTTCGAGCGATTTTATTCATGTTCGGGTGTGGCCAAAAAGCGGCGCTGATGCGAACGAGCCGCGACCACGGTTAAATCGCACGGAGATGTTGCGCAGACAGCACAATCGTTGCCGGGAAGACACGGGTTTGCTTACCGCGATACCCTCGCGAAGATGACAGTCCACAATCTCTGATGTCACCGCCGAAGACGCGCGACCAGCTTGACGGTGACTGATCACCACGAGTGAGTCGCCCTCAGCGCGGTCAGGCCAATGCAGCCTCTGACGGCCTTTGACATACATAGGGTACCCCCCTATCTTACTTCCATGTCCCACACCATCAAACACAAGTCGAAGCTCATCGGCCGCGTCCGGCGCATCAAGGGGCAACTGGAGGCCGTCGAGCGCGCGCTCGAATCGGAGATCGGCTGCGCCGATGTGCTGATGCTGGTGGCGTCGGTGAAGGGCGCGATCAGCGGCCTCACCACCGAGCTGCTGGAAGATCATATCCGCCATCATGTCGTGGATCCCGCGCACGAGAAGGATCCCGAGAAGGCCAAGGGCGCCGCCGACCTCATCGACGTCGTCCGAACCTATTTGAAGTGAACGCGATGACCGACCTGTCCCACCTGCTGCAACAAAGCAGCGCGCACGCATGGCTGTTCGTGCCCAGCGCCATCCTGCTCGGCGCCCTGCATGGCCTGGAGCCCGGGCACTCCAAGACCATGATGGCCGCGTTCATCATCGCCATCAGGGGAACGGTGCTCCAGGCGGTGCTGCTCGGCCTGTCGGCGACCATCTCCCACACCGCGATCGTCTGGGCGGTCGCGCTCGCGGGACTGTATTTCGGCCAGGAACTGTCCGGCGAACGCAGCGAGGCCTGGCTGCAACTGGCCTCCGCAATCATCATCGTCGGCATCGCCGGCTGGATGGTCTGGCGCACCTGGCGGGATCAAAACCACGAGCACGACCAAGACCATCATCACCACGACGAGCCGCAATCGCTCTCGCTCGCCGGGATGCCGCTGTTGCTGGAAGTGTTCGAAGACGGCGTGCCGCCTCGCTGGCGCATCAGGAGCGAGAACGGCGCGCTTCCCGCCGCCGGCGACATCAAGGTGACCACAATCCGCGAGACCGGCGCGGAGCAGACATTCGCCTTCGCGGCCCGGGATGGATACCTCGAAAGCATCGCGGAGATCCCCGAGCCGCACGCCTTCAAGGCGCGCATCGCGCTTGCAGGCGATTCCACGGAGCTCCTGTTTAGCGAGCACGATCACGTCCACATCGATCTCGGCGACGAGGACGACGCGCACGCCCGTGCCCATGCCGCCGACATCCGCAAGCGCTTTGCGGGACGCAGCGTCACGACTTTGCAGATCGTCCTGTTCGGACTCACCGGCGGACTGATCCCCTGCCCCGCAGCCATCACCGTTCTGCTGCTTTGCCTTCAGCTGAAGCAGCTCAGCCTCGGCTTCGTGCTGGTGCTATCCTTCGGCATTGGGCTCGCGATCACGATGGTGTCGGCCGGCGTTCTCGCCGCCCTCAGCCTGCGGCACGTCGAACGACACTGGGGCGGCTTCAGCCGCTACGCCCACCGCGCGCCCTACGTCTCGGCGGCCCTGATCGTCTTCGTCGGCTTCTACACCGGCTGGACCGGACTGCACGAGCTGATGTCGTGATCCCTCGTCAGCGAGGGCGCAAGGTTCAGGCCCGCTGGTCGAAGCGTGCGAACACCGCGCTGGTCAGACCGCCGAGCAGGGTCCAGAACACCAGGCTCGTCACCGTCACCGCCGTGACGAACTGATGCGTCAGCGACGAGGGCACGTTGGTCTCGATGTTGGCGAGCTCCGGCGCGCCGATCAGATGCGGCAGGGTCAGCAGGATCACTCCTGACATCGCCGCCGGCACCGAGCGGCGGAAGGCAATCAGCGCAAGCCCTCCTGATGTCGCCAGCACGGCCGCGAGCCACCAGATCTGACGCGACAACAGCGGCGCCGTCGGCACGCCTGGCAGCTCCGGCGGCAGGCCGAGGCCGGGCGCCAGGGTGAAGACGGCGAATCCCGCCAGACCCCACAGCAGGCCTTCGTGCCAGGACACGCTGATGCCGGTCGCACCGCTGCGCACGGCGAAGAAGCCGGCCAGCAGCAGCGCGAATCCGATCGCGGTCAGGATGTTGGCAGCAGCCGTATAGGCGTTGCGCTCAAACCCGTCGCGCGGCTCCCAAGCCCCGGCACCATGGTCATGATCGCCTGCGCCATGTGCATGGTCGCCGTGATCGTGGGCTGCATGGTCGTGGCCATCAGCCGCCGGCTGTGCCGCGACCGGAGTGTCATGCGGATGCGTCTCGGCCGCCTTCTCGAAGACTTCCGCCTTCAAGATCAGGGGAACGGTGCCGAACTGCTGGAGGACCGTGACGACGAGACCGACGATGAAACCTGAAATAACCGAGGCGAAGACGATCGAGCGAAACGTGCTCATGCCATCCCGGTCAGTGGCAGGGGAATGCGTTCGAGTGGCGGACGTCGTGGGCGGCGTTGTGGACCACGTCGATATGCGAGAAGCCGACCATGCCGACGACGAACAGGCCAAGCACCATGGCCATCACAGCCTGCGACAGCCGTCCCACCTGCCCCGCGGCGACCGGAAGCGCGGCCTGGGAGGTCTGGGCGGCGTGGGCGAGCTGAGACTGGCTCATGGTCTATTCTCCATTGGCGATTTGGCCGTCTTCTAGCAGCTTCCGGGCGATGTCGCGACTGGTAAGATGCAGACTTGTCCCGGGCAAAATGTCCCTGCGCACAATCTTGGCGTCGGCGGCGGCCCGAAACACGGTCTCGAACCGCCGGAAATAACCGAGGCAGGCCGCCGGCGAGGGCTCGGCGCCGAGCAGCGTCCGGAATGCGCCGCGGTGCACGGCGCAGATCGCGCCGTGTCCGGTGACCGGAAACACCAGCGAGGCGATGTCGTCCCGCCAATGGACCTCGCTGCTCAAGCTGTCGCACGCCCCCGGGAGCACCATACTCCCGGCTGCGATCCTACCATGTCGAGGAATTTCCGCAGGCCTCAATCAGGCCGGCGTGCGCTCGCCACGCTTCCTGATCATGGCGCGCTCGCCGGCATCGACGAGCTGGCGGATGCCGGTGCGGCCGTTGAGCGCGCAACGGATGATGTTTTCCGCAACCGATTTGCGGAAGCGATGATCCGCTCCATCGGGGCGATTGCGGCAGACCCGGTCCAACGCCAGCTTCATGTTGATCCGCGTACGGATGTCGAAATGCTCCCTGATCATGCGCTGGGTCTCGATGCGTTTGGTGTCGACACTGAAACGCCAGACGAGCAGCCGAGTTCCGGAAAGCGACCAGGCTATGCTCGCCCTCTCACTCTTGAAGACGGGCGACCTACGCTCGCCCTCTCCCCCTTGAAGACGGGCGAGCTACGCTCGCCCTCTTGGCCGCTGCTGAGCCTGAGCCCAGGCCGCCTTGACGTCTCGCGGAGGAACGTCGATGCGCTTGATCGGCGTCAGCTCGCCGGAGGCCGAAATGATGGCCGTCTCTTCGCGGCGACAGCGCGGGCACACGAAGCGGACTTCGTGCGGGGATGCCGACCAGTTCGAGCGCTTGACGTTGGCGGCCATCGGCCATGCCTCGCAATGCGAGCACGACACCAGAAACCGACCGGGATCGAGCATACCCATTCCATAGGACTCCGCGTCCTGCCGCCCCTCCTCTAATGATTAACCCAAGTAAATCGTTCCGGTGCCCCGACACCAGCGAGCTCAGCGCTCGCCGTTCCCCTGGTGCGGCCACATCCGGGCCAGTGTTCCATCGCGCATCACCCACGCGTGCCAGACGGTCGCGGCGATGTGCAGGACCACGACGGCGTAGACGACATAGGCCAGCGTATCGTGCGCGATCTCCCCGGCATGGGCGATTCCAGGGCTGCCGCTCACCAGGCGCGGCCAACTGAACGTCCAGAAGTACTTCAGCGAATAGCCGCCGGCCGCGGAGAACGCGTAGCCGGTGAGCGGCATCGCAAACAGGATGAGATAGAGCGCGAGATGATTCAGCCGGGCCGCGAAGCGCAGCAGCACCCCGAAGGAAGACGGCTCGGGCGGCGCCTTCGTCGCGGCGCGTACCATCAGCCGCAGCACCGACAGGAACAGCAGCGTCATGCCGAGCGATTTGTGCACTTCCAGCAGCTCGCGGCGCGGCGACGTGCCGGGCGGCTGAAGTCCGCAATAGAAACCGATCAGCATCGCTACGATGAAGAGCACCGCCGTCGCCCAGTGAATCCTGCGCAGCAGCGGCGCATAGGCCGCCGTGACTTCCGAGGACATCAGGCTTCGTCGGCAATCCCGTTGCGCAGCAGGCCGACCTTGTCGATCTCGACCTCGACGACATCGCCGGCCTTCATCCAGATCGGCGGCGTACGCCTGGAGCCCACGCCGCCAGGCGTGCCGGTGGCGATGACATCGCCGGGCTCGAGCCGGGTGAACTGGGAGCAATATTCGATCTGGCGCGGGATATCGAAGATCATCTGGTCGATGGTGGTGTCCTGCACCACCTCGCCGTTGAGCCTTGTCTGCAAGCGCAAGCGTCCGAGATCGCCGACCTCGTCGGGCGTCACGAGGTACGGGCCGAAGCCGCCGGTCGCGGGAAAATTCTTGCCCGGCGTGAACTGGTGGGTGTGACGCTGATAGTCGCGCACGCTGCCCTCGTTGTAGCAGGCATAGCCGGCGATATGGCCCCACGCTTCGCTGCGCGAGATATAGCGGCCAGGCTTGCCGATGATCACCGCGAGCTCGCCCTCGAAGTCGAGCTGGGTCGAAACCTTCGGGCGAATGATGTCGGTGAGATGTCCGGTCTGGCTGTTGGCGAAGCGACCGAAGACGGTGGGGTTCTCGACCTCCGAGCGGCCGGTCTCCTTGCGATGGTTCTCGTAGTTCAGGCCGATGCAGAGGATCTTGTCGGGGTTCGGGATCACCGGCAGGAAGGTGAGCTTCGACAGCGGATGATGCTTTGCCTTGCCGGCTGAGGCGGCCGCTTCGGCCAGCGCGCCGGCCGCGATCGCCGATTTGAGGTCGGGATAGCGATCCTTCAGGACGGTGCCGAGATCGGCCACGCTGTCGCCCTCCACCAGGCCCCAGGAGGCGGCGTCGTCAATTTCAAAGCTTGCGAATTTCATGTGGTGTCCTTGAGATAGGCCGATCAGGTCGACGTGGCGGGAACAATGGTAGCTGAAGATGACGGCGAGGAGGTCTTCGCAAAGCGCGCGATGGTCCGCTCCGGGAAGATGAGTGCGAAGGCGGCAACCGCGCCGACGATGAGAATGCCGGCGGTGAACGTCATGGCATGGGCATAGCCGAGCGCGCTATTGCTGCCCGCCTCGCCGACGATCCATCCGGTCAGTGCGTTCGAGAACAGCGCGGACGCTGCATTGCCTGAATAGATCACGACGATCAGCCGGCCGCGCTGGGCCGCGGGCGCCACGGCGCCAAGCGCGACCGGTCCGAAGATCGTGGTGAGGCTTGGTGCCGCGAAGGCGATCGCCACGCAGGCGAGCTGGAACGCGCCTGTCGTCACGATGCTGAGCAGCAGTGCGCAGCCCGCAATCAGCAGCGCCAATCCCGCGGCATTGCCGAGGCAGGCGCGCAGGCTCCAGCCCCGACGCTGAAGCACTTGCGTGATCCAGGAGCCGCTGAGCAGCAACGGCGACTGGAACAGGTAGATCGCGGAAATGATCCAGCCGACGTCGGTCGGCTTGTAGCCGAGCCCGAGCTGGAGGAACGGCGGCAGCCACGTCGCGGAGATGCCGACGATCCAGTACGACATGGTCGACATGATGATGACGCCGATCACCGTCGGATCGCACCACAACAGTCGCGCCGGCAGTTTCGGCGAGGCCGCCGTCGCATCGTTTCCAATGTCCGCCGCGGCGTAGGGTCCCTCCCCGCCGATGACGCTCCAGGCGATCATCCAGGCAATGCCGAGCAGTCCGCAAACCAGAAAGCCGGTGCGCCAGCCGTGATTGATGATCACGTAGGTCAGCAGCGGGCCGCCGGCCAGAAGCCCGACGCTGATGCCCTGCAGAACGACTGCGCTCGGGACGCTGCGTTTATCGGCAGGAAACCAGTTGTAGCAGGCGTGCAAAGCCGTCGGCAGGCCAGGGCCCTCACCCGCGCCGAGCAGAATGCGACACACGACCAGCACCATGACGGAGCTCGAGAAGAACACCGGGAGCTGTGTCGCCGACCAGATGGCGGCGAGCAGCAGCAAGATCCACTTCACGGGGAAGCGGCCGACGACGAACAGTCCGACCGCCATGCCCGAGAGCGAGAACAGCAGAAAGAAGCTGCTGCCGATCAGGCCGAACTCCTTCGGACTGAGCGACAGCTCCTTCATCATCGGCACCGCCGAGAGGCCGAAGACCAGCTTGTCGAAGAAGTTGATGGTCTGGAACAGAAACAACATGATGAGAACCGCATAGGCGCGCGCAGGCACCGCGGGCCCCGTCGTCAAGCTCGACGATGACGGCATGATTTCCCCCTCTTGAGCGTTATCGTTGTTTTGTTCATCGCAGCCTCGCCTCGAGACCTGACAGCATCTCAGCTAGTCCGGCTTCGTCTGCCGCGACGCCGTAGACGTAGTGATCGGGGCGGACGATCGCGGCCGCGCAGGCGTGCCGCGCGAACCAATCCGTCACTACGTCGCTTTCCTCCCGCAGGATGTACGGCAGCTGATCGTGATCCGCCGTTGCGATCGCGATCAGGCGCAAGCCGATCTCCACAGCGTGTGACGCGATCGCACGCGATCGTGCCACCGCACTGTCGGCCCGCAGCACGAGCCGCCATCCGGCGCCGCACATGGTGTCGAGCAATTGCCGGCCGCCGGATGTCATGATCCATGGCTGGGGAAACAGCGTGCCGTTGGCAGTATGCGGCACGTCGGCGCGAAGGCCGCAGCTGAGCGGCGGCACGATCTCCTGGCGGGTAATGGTCCGCGGCACGCCGCCGCCTTCGGCGAGGATGCGCTCATCGCGCGCGGCAGCCGCTTCCGGATCGCGCTCGCAGATGACGTGGCCGATCGCCTTGATGCGGCTCGTCAGCTCACGGACGTGAGCGCTGCGTTCGTCCTGATAGGTATCGAGCAGCGCCTCGCCGGAGGCGCCGCGCAGAACGCGCGCGAGCTTCCAGACCAGATTGGCGACATCGCGAACGCCTTGACACATCCCCTGCCCAATGAACGGCGGCTGCTGATGGGCGGCATCTCCGGCAAGGAAGACGCGCCCTTCACGCCATTTGCTGGCGACGAGGGCATGAAAGCGATAGCTCGCCGCCCGCCACAGCGCCGCATCATCAGGCGTGAGCCAGCGCGCCAACAGCCGCCAGACCTGCTCGGGCTGCTCCATTGCGCGTGGATCCTCGCCGGGCAGCAGCATGATCTCGAACCGCCGGTGCGAGCCCGGGCCGACGATATAGGTGGTCGGCCGTGACGGATCGCAGAACTGCGCCGCGGTGCGCGGCAGCTTGGCAAGCCCAGATGCGTTGACCCTGAGGTCGACCACGAGCCAGGGCTCGTCGAAGACCAGATCGTCGAAGCCAATCCCGAGCTGACGGCGAACCGCGCTCGATGCGCCGTCGCAGGCGATGACATAGTCCGCCGTGACGTTGCGCGTGCCCTGGTCGCCGCACAGCTCGAGCGTCACACCATCAGGCGCCGGCTCGAGCTTGCGGAGCTCGGTACCGAGCTCCACGACCACCGACCGATAGGACCGCGCATGGGCGCGCAGGATCTCCTCGACCGGCGGCTGGGTGAACACCATGGTCGGGGTGTAGCCGAGCGGATAAGGCTCACTCACCATATCGATGCGGCGGATCAATTGGCCGCGCGCGCCGAAATGCTCCGACGCCGGAAACGGCGCAATGTGCGGACTGAGCGGCTCGGCAACACCGAGATTGTCGAACAGCCGCAGGATCTCGTGATCGAGCGCGATTGCACGCGGCTTGTCGTAGACCGCTCGGTCGCGGTCGACCGCCAGGGTCTGGATCCCCTCTGCGCCGAGCAGGCTGGCGGCGACGGCGCCTGACGGGCCGAAGCCGACGACAGCAACCTGGACATCGTTCGCGGGCTTCGAAACGGACACTGACCGAGACCTCGTTTGCGTGTTGATGGATCGTCGTGCTCAGCGCGCGGCGTAGCGGACGGAGAGTTGCGCGGCCTTCACGTGGTTGGCCTTGGGCGGCGCGATGCCCCATTGATCGGTGCGACCGGGCGGCCAGACCCAATGATCCGGGCCCCGCACGACGTAGCTGTCGTCGACCTGGAGCACCTCGGCGGTGTATTCGATCACGGTCCCCACGGGGTCGATGAAGTAGGAAAACACGTTGTCGCCGGGACCATGGCGACCAACCCCCCAGGCAATCGGGTAACCGGCGTCGATCATGCGGCCCGAACCGCGCATCACCGCTTCCAGGTTCGGCATCAGGAAAGCCACGTGATTGAGTCCGCTGACCTTGGCGTCGGCGATCACGACCGCATGGTGATCGCTGTTGCAGCGAACGAACGCCATCGCCTTTGAGCGGTCCGTCAGCCGAAAGCCAAGCGCCCTCTCGTAGAAGGCGGCGGAGCGATCAACATCCGTGCTGTTGAGATTGACGTGGGCAAGCCGCTCGGGCCGATCGCCTTGCTGCGGCTCCGGCCTATGACTGAGGTCGTCGTGAACGAAGCGCAGGACGCCGCCGTCCGGCGCACGAATGGCCAGCATCATGCCGCCATCGGGCGCTTGGTTCGGAGCTGGACTGCGGATCAGCCGCGCGCCTTCGGCAAGTGCGTTCGCGGCAATGGAATCGAGATCGTCCGCGCGCGCTGCGCGAAACGTCACCGCACCAAGCTCGGGCTGCTCACTTTGGTAGAGCGCGACGACGTGGTGGTCGCTGCCGGTCGCGCGCAGATAAACAACGCCGGCTTCCCGGGTGACGGGCGCAAGACCCCAAACGTCGCGATAGAACGCCACGGAGCGATCCAGATCCGGCGTGCCGAGATCGACGCTGCGCAGCGCAGTCACCGGAAACCGGGCCATGAACGCACTCCTCCGTCAGGCCACTGTCCGGGCAGACCGCGTGGCTTTCTTGATCGCGGTCGCACTTTCATGACCGACCCCCCTTTTATTACACAAAATGATCACCGCAACAGAAATTTATACATTTTATGGACTCGTGATCAGATGTATATGATGGCGCACCGTGAGCTGAGCGGACAATGGAGGCTGGAACGGTGGAATTGACTGCGGCGTCCACACTGCCGGCCCCCTCGACGCAGGCGAGCCACGTCTATGACCGGCTGCGCGAGGACCTGTTGTCCGGACGCCTCGCCCCGTCACGCAAGCTGCAGATGCGGTTCCTGATGGAGACCTACCAGACCGGCCAAACGCCGCTGCGCGAGGCGCTCAACCGGTTGACCGCCGACGGACTGGTCGAGGTCCGCGAGCAGCGCGGCTTTTATGTCAAGGACGTCAGCCGCGCGGAGCTCGCCGAGCTGACCAAGACACGCTGCTGGGTCGAGGCGCTGGCGCTCCGCGAGTCCATGGCGGCGTCCACGCCTGAATGGGAGGAGCAGCTCGTCCTCGCGCACCACAGGCTGAGCCGTGTGCCCCGGTCGTTGAGTGCCACCGAATTCGCCGACAATCCCGAATGGGAAAAGTTGCATCGCATCTACCATCGCACCCTGATCGGCCAATGTGGCTCGCAATCCCTGATCGGGTTCTGCGGCCAGCTTGCCGACCAGCTCTATCGCTACCGGCGCCTATCGATCAGCAAGGCCTTTCCGTCGCGTCACGTCGGCGACGAGCATGCTGCCATCATGGAGGCGGTACTGAGCGGCGATGCCGATCTAGCGGTGAAGCTGCTCACGGCCCATTATCAGCGAACGGCCGACGTCATCCTTCAGGACGAGGCCATTTTCCCCGAATTGCGACGCGAGGCGGCGCGAGGCTGACCTTCGCCCTCACCGCGCGCCGTGGAGCGTGCAGGCCGTCGAGCACGTGACGGTGTTGCCGTGGTCGCATGCCTTGCAGGCGGCAACGCACTGGTTCATGTCGCGCGGATTGAACGACGAGTAGCTGCGCATCGGGCAAACCGGGGTCGAGCCGGTGACGTCCTGCTCCTGGTTGCAGGCTGCTGTCAAAAGCGCAAACAAGACGACCGCAAACAGGCGCATGGGATGTCAACTGCCGGACGAGTTCGGTTCGCGGGCAACATTGCAGCGCAACCTTGCCCCAGGCATTCCCATCGCAGCGAATCGCGACGGGCGACTCCCTGCTTCTCGTCAAGGATGCGACCCAATTGTTAAGAACCGATTGCGACCGGGGGCTCCCCGGCGGGACAGATGCCCGGCATGCGGCTCACTGCAGCGAGAAACCGTCAGGTCGCGTCAGGCGGCAGCCTTGATCGCGATCGCCTGGCGCATGTCGACCGCGAGCTGGCGATACTGCTCCCCGAGCTTCAGGTAGAATTCGCGCTTGGTGCTGTCGGTGGCGAGCTTGGCAATGAGCTCGCATTCGGCGGTGAGTGTCTCGAACCGCTCCAGCCTGTCCTCAAGTTCTGTCATCGGCGTATCCCCATCAAACGCCCTAGGGACAGCAAACCTAAGCCCGGAAATTAGGTCACGGCGAACATCGTTATGGGGTAGAAACAATTATTCGCGGACCGGACGGCTATTTGCTGTCCATCCGCCAGGCGCCGTCCCAATCGGCCGCGGGCGGGCGGGCCTCGAACTCCGCGATGCGGGCAAGCAGCGTGCGCGCAGGACCGTCGCCGGGGCTGCTCTCCAGCGCGGCGTTGAAGGCTACGCGTGCGTCATCGAAGCGGCACGCCCGATAGGCGGCAAGGCCTTCGGCATAGTGCTTGCGAAGCTCCTGTTGCGCCGCGGTCAGCGCGCCGGCCCTGCTCATCACCTCGAAGATCGCTTGCGGCGCACTCTGGCCCACCACTGCCAGACGATCGATCTCGCGCAGCTCGAGCTTGGCGCCGATCGCCTCCGCCGTCGCCTGCGCAATCAGGATGCGGGTGCCGTAGAGCTTGTTCGCGGCCTCGAGACGCGAGGCAAGGTTCACGGCATCGCCCATCACGGTGAAGCTCATCATCAGCTCGGAGCCGATGCTGCCGGTCAGGACCTCGCCGGTGGCGATGCCGATGCGCAGGTCACATGGCGCCGGCATGGCGCGGATGCCGAGCAGGTCAGGCAACTGCTTCTGCAGCGCGGGCACCTGCTCGGCCATGTCGATGGCGGAGAGTCCTGCGAGCAGCGCCTGCTCGTTCTCCTCGATGAAGGGCGGGCCCCAATAGGCCATGATGGCGTCGCCGATATATTTGTCGATGATGCCGCGATTGCTGCGGATCGGGCCGGACATGACGGTGAAATAATGGTTCATCACCTTGACGAGGCCTCGGGGCGTCATGCCCTCGCTCATCGAGGTGAAGCCGCTCATATCGCAGAACATGATGGTCATCACCCGGCGCTCGCCGTCGATGGCGACCTCCGGCCGGTCGATCAGGCCCTGCACCACCTTGGGATCGATGTAGCGGCCGAAGGTCTCGCGGATGCGCTCGTTGTGGCGCAGCTGCTCGATCATGCGGTTGAAGGCGGCCGCAAGCTCGCCGATCTCGTCCTGGGTCGAGACGGCAATGGTCTTGTCGAAGCGCCCAGCTTCGACCTCGCGGGTGCCGGCGAGCAGCAGCCGCACCGGGCGGGTGATGCCGCTGGAGACCAGCAGCGCAAAAACGAACCCGACGATCGCCGCGAGCAAGGTGACGATGCCCGATACGATGATCGCCTGGCGCTGATGGCCGATCACTTGCGAGGTGCTGAAAAACACCTGCGCCAGCATGTCGGTGCGGATCGCATCGATCTTCTGGTTGAACTGGTCGCGCACGCCGTCGATGTGTTCCAGCGTCGCGCGGGCCTCCGCCATCTGCTTGGCGTCGACCTGCTTGAGGAGCGTTGCGCGATCCTGATCCAGGTCGCGGCGCAGGTCCGTGACGGCGGTTTCGATGCGGATCTCGATCCGCGCCAGCGCGGCATTGTCCGAAGGGGTCCTGGGATCGTCGATGATGGCGTTGATGAGCTTGCGCGCGCCCTCGGCCTCCTCCTCGATCCTCCGGTCCGTGACCTCGAACTCGTGCAGGCGGGCCGCATAGGCCTCCTCGTCCGTCGGCGACTGCATCCTGGTCATGACCATGCGCCGCAGCGCCAGCGCCCGCTCCAGCGAGCGGACATTGGCGCGGGCCAGATGGCCGTAGGCCGGGATGTAGCGGTTCGTCAGTTCGTCCAGGAGAATGCCGACCTTGCTCGACATCACCATCGACAGGATCGAGGTGACCAGCATCAGGACGATCAATCCGAGGGCGATGCCGACGATTTTGCGCCGGATCGACTGGTTGAAAAGCGGCATGAAGGGCAAAGGCTGAATAGAAGGATCGGTGGAACTCAATACACCGGATTTTGGGTGGGGAACACGCGCAATCGCGTCCATGCCCTGCGAAGCAGTTGCAACCACCACGCGAGGGCCAATTCGTTAACAAAGGTTAAAGCCGCTGTCGCTCCGAGTTCCCCAGTTCCAATCCGTATTTTGCCGCATTGTTGAACGAGCGTGAGGAATGCGAGACGATGCCGTGGCATCGTTGCCGGTGTCGTGATTCTCAAGCCGCATGTCGTCGCGGACCTTGGTTTGTAGTGGTTTCGCAGGGGGACCATGGAATGAACCAGTGCCTACGCTCGCTCGCGTGTGTCGTGGCCGTCGCCGCGTTGGCCTTCGTGCCTGCCGCCTCGGTGGCGAAGAGCAGCCACAAATCGTCCGCTTCCAAGAAGACGCACGAGACGAAAGCCGGCAAGCATCGCCATGTCGCGGCGAAATCGCGCCATGGCAAACATGCCGAGGCCAAGCGCAAGTCCAAGCAACGTGACGACGAGCCTGCGGACAAGCCGGCACCGCCGCCGCTGACCGGCGACCTTGCCGCGCTGAAGGACGCCATCGACCTCGCACGCAAGGGCAAGGCCGACGACGCGACTGCGGCGCGAGATCGCATTGCCGATCCCGCCGGACAGAAGCTCGCCGACTGGTTCATGCTGCGCCATTCCGAGAGCACCGCCAATTTCAAGCGCTATGCCGCCTTCCTCGCCGCCAATCCGGATTGGCCGAGCGCCGCGCTGCTGCGCCGCCGCGCCGAGGCGCGGCTGTGGCAGGAGAAGAGCGATGCGGCGACCGTGCACGCCTTCACGATGGACCGGCCGGCCAGCGCCAAGGGCAAGTTCGCCCTGGCCCGCGTGCTGCTCTCCGAAGGCGACAACGACCGGGCCGCGCGTCTTGTTCGCGAGGCCTGGCGGTCCGACGAATTGTCCGAGCGCAGCGAGGAGGACTCCTACGAAGCGTTCCACGATCTGTTGCGGCCCGAAGATCATCGCGCCCGCATGGACAAGCGTCTTGGCGCCAAGGACTACGCCGGCGCAAAACGCGCCGCAAAGCGTCTCGGCGAGGATGCGCTCGCCATCGTCAAGGCCTGCGCCGCAGTCAACGGCAAGGCCGACAAGGCCAAGGATTATCTCGACGACGTGTCGGCAGACGCCCGCCGCGACCTCGGCTATGTCCTGTGCCGCGCGCAATGGCACATCCAGAAGGACCACATCGACGATGCGGCCGAACTGATCCTGGCGGCTGCGCCCGACACGATGGCGGCGCAGGACACCGATGCCTGGTGGCGCGAGCGCCGCCTGCTGGCCCGAAAACTGCTCGACCAGGGCAAGTTCACGACCGCATACGACGTGGTGCGCGCCGCCGCGGTGCCGGCGATGGAGGTCTATCGAGTCGATTATCACTTCATGTGCGGCTGGATCGCGCTGCGCTATCTGGGCGATCCCAGGGCGGCCATGGCACACTTCGCCGCGATCGACGAAGGCTCGACCAATCCGATCGCGCTGTCTCGCGCTCATTACTGGCGAGGCCGCGCGGCCGAGGCGATGGGAGCCATGGCCGATGCGCGCATGAGCTACAAGGCGGCCGCGCGCTATCCGACCGCCTATTACGGCCAGCTCGCCCGTGCGCGGCTCGGCCTCGAGGGTATCGAGCTGCGCGCCCCCTCACCCGTGCTGACTGCCGCCGAGACGCCGGCGGCAGACGAGCGCGTCCGCGCCGCCGACATGCTGTACGGCATCGGCGAGCGCGACGTGGTGCTCTACTTCGCCGAGGATTTCGCCAAGGAGAGCTCCGATGTCGCGGCACTCGCGGCGCTCGGCGAGCTCGCTGGCCAGCGCAACGATGCCCGCGTGATGCTCGAGGTCGGCAAGTCGGCGCTGGCCCGCGGGATGGCGCTCGACCATTATGCGTTTCCGACCATTGGCATTCCCGAACACAAGCAGGTGGCGCCGGCGATCGATACCAGCGTGATCTATTCGGTGGCGCGGACCGAAAGCGCTTTCGACCAGCGCGACAAGTCGTCCGCCAACGCCGTCGGCCTGATGCAGGTGACCCCGGAGGCCGGCCGCGACACCGCAAAGCGCTTCGGCGTGACCTACGATTGGGACAGGATGGTCTCCGACCCCGTCTACAACACGCAGATGGGCGCCGCCGAGCTCAGCGCGCTCATGTCGGAATACCGGGGCAACCAGATCATGACCTTCGCCGGCTACAATGCCGGCCGCGGCCGGGTGCGCGACTGGGTGCAGGCACATGGCGACCCCAGAGATCCCAATGTCGATCCGGTCGACTGGGTCGAGCGCATCCCGCTGTCGGAGACGCGCAACTACGTCCAGCGTGTCATGGAGAACGTGCTGGTCTATCGCGCGAGGTTCGAGGGCAGCGGCGCGGTTGCCGGCAAGAGCGACCAACGCGTGGTGACGCAGGATTCGAGCGCCAAGGCGACGCCGGTTGGCTTTGTGGGTCCGCAGTAGACGCGGACCGGATCACTCCACGTTGATGTTCGCCGCCTTGATGATCGGCCACCATTTGGCGATCTCGGCCTTCTGCCTGATGCCGAGCGCCTCCGGCGTGAGCTGATCCTTGGGCGTCATCTCCAGGCCTTGGCTTTCCAGCTGCTTCTTCACGGCGGGATCGTTCAACGCTTCCACTGCGGCCGCATTGAGCCTGGTGACAATTTCCTTCGGCGTGTTCTTCGGCACCCACATGCCCGACCACAGCGTCATGTTGAAGCCCTTCAGGCCCGCTTCATCCGCGGTCGGGATGTCGGGGGCCGAGGACAAGCGCTTGTCGTCGGTGACGGCGTAGGCACGGATGGTTCCGGCGCGAACCTGGTTGATGGAGTTGGAGGTCTGGTCGACGATGATATCGATCTGGCCGGCGATCAGATCGTTCAGCGCCGGCGCCGTGCCGCGGTACGGCACGTATTGCAGCTTGATGCCGGAGACGCTCTCGAAGTAGACGCCGGCGATGTGGCTGCCGGAACCGGCTCCCGCCGTGCCCGCCGTCGGCGGCGACGGTCGCGATTTCAGCCACGCCAGCAGCTCCTTCAGCGAGGTCGCCGGCACCGCGTTCTTGCTGACCACGATCATCGGGTTGCTCGGCAGGAGCACGACCGGCTCGAGATCGGCGACGAGGTCGTAGTTCAGCTTGTAGACGGCACCGTTTGCGACATGGGTGCCGAGATGGCCGAAGGAGATGGTGTAGCCGTCGGGCGGCGAATGCACGGCGCGCCCTACCCCGATGGAGCCGCCGGCACCGGTGACATTCTCGATCACCAGGGGCTGGCCGAGCGAGACCCGCATCCGCTCGGCGAGCACGCGCGCCATCGCATCGGACGGCCCGCCGGCCGCAAAGGGCACGATGATGGTGATGGGATGCGAGGGATAATCGTCGGCGCGCGCGGCGCCGGCGAGCGCGAGAAATCCGATCAGCCCGGCCCAGACGGCCTTTTTCATTGCTTCCTCCGCAGCATTTTTTTCCTCACCTCACCCCGCTTGCGGGGAGAGGTCGAAAGCGAAGCTTTCGGGTGAGGGGGAGTCTCCGCGAGTCCAACTGTCACCACCCCCGCGGAGAGTCCCCCTCACCCCGACCCTCTCCCCGCAAGCGGGGCGAGGGAGAAGAGCTAGAACTGCGCGTAGTCGATCGGCTTGTGGCGATCGAGCGTGCGGGTGACCGGCGGCAGCGGGTACTTCAGGCCGGTCGCGCAATTGAACAGCATCACGCGGTCACCCTTCGAGACGCGGCCGTCTGCGAGGCTTTCCTTGTAGGCGGCATAGGTCGCGGCGCCCTCGGGGCAGAGCAGCAGCCCCTCCTCGCGCGCGACCTCGTTCAGCGCCGACGAAATCTTGTCGTCGTCGACCGCGATGGCAAAGCCCTTGCTCTCGCGCACGGCGCGCAGGATCAGGAAGTCGCCGATCGCCTGCGGCACGCGAATGCCCGAAGCGATGGTGTGCGCATCCTCCCAACGCGCGGCATGCTCAGTGCCGGCCTCATAGGCGCGGACCATCGGCGCGCAGCCGGAGGCCTGTACCGCCACCATGCGCGGGCGCTTCGAACCGATGAAGCCGATCTTTTCCAGCTCGTCGAACGCCTTCCACATGCCGATCAGGCCGGTGCCGCCGCCGGTCGGATAGAAGATCACGTCGGGCACGTCCCAGCCGAGCTGCTCGGCAAGCTCGAGGCCCATCGTCTTCTTGCCTTCGATGCGGTACGGCTCCTTCAGCGTCGAGGTGTCGAACCAGCCGACCTTCGCCTTGCCCTCGCCGACGATCTTGCCGCAATCGTCGATATAGCCGTTGACGCGGTAGACGGTCGCGCCCTGCAGCTCGATCTCGCTGACGTTCACCTCCGGCGTGTCGGCCGGACAGAAGATCGTGGTCTTGATGCCGCAGGAGGTCGCGTAAGCCGCGAGCGCCGCGCCGGCATTGCCGTTGGTCGGCATCGCCATGTGCTTGATGCCGAGCGCCTTGCCCATCGACACCGCCATCACGAGTCCGCGCGCCTTGAACGAGCCGGTCGGCAGGCGTCCCTCATCCTTGACGATGATCTCGCCGCCGCCGAGCTTCTTGCCGAGCTTGGGAAGGCGGATCAGCGGCGTCGTGACTTCGCCGAGCGAGACGATGTCCTTGCATTTGCGTACAGGCAGCAGCTCGCGGTAGCGCCACATGTCGGCGGGGCGCTGGGCTAACGCGTCCTTGGTCAGCGCCTTCTTCACACCCGCAAGGTCGTAGCGGACGAGCAGCGGCTTGCCCGCCTTGGAGAGGTTATGGACCTGGTCGGCGGCGTAGTGGTCGCCCTCCATCGCGCATTCGAGATGGGTGACGAAGGTCGGGCGTTCGATGGTGAGGTTGTCGTTGTCGTGCATGGGATGATTTCCTTCTTGTTCTGAAAATGGATCTCTCTGCTCGTCATTGCGAGCGCAGCGAAGCAATCCAGAGTCTTTCCGCAGAGGCAGTCTGGATTGCTTCGCTGCGCTCGCAATGACGGCGCAGGGCGCCGCCCTCGCCCCTCAAATATTCAACACCCGTCCATACGCATCCAGTACGGCTTCCTTCATCATCTCCGACAGCGTCGGATGCGGGAACACCGTGTGCATCAGCTCTTCTTCCGTGGTCTCCAGGTTCATGGCGACCACATAGCCCTGAATCAACTCGGTCACCTCGGCGCCGACCATGTGGGCGCCCAAGAGCTGGCCGGTCTTCTTGTCGAAGATGACCTTGACCAGGCCCTGGTCCTCGCCGAGCGCGATCGCCTTGCCGTTGCCGACGAAGGGGAAGCGGCCGACGCGGATTTCGCGGCCACTCTCCTTGGCCTTGGCTTCGGTAAGACCGACGGATGCGACTTGCGGATGGCAATAGGTGCAGCCCGGGATCATCAGCTTGTCCATCGGATGTGGATGCAGTCCCTTGATCGCCTCGATGCAGATCACGCCCTCATGCTCGGCCTTGTGGGCCAGCATGGGAGGACCGGCGACGTCGCCGATGGCGTAGATGCCGGGAACGTTGGTCTTGCCGTAGCCGTCGATGACGATGCAGCCGCGCTCGGTTTTGACGCCGAGCTTCTCGAGGCCGAGATTCTCGATATTGCCGACCACGCCGACCGCCGAGATGACGCGCTCGAACTCGGCCGTCTGCTTGGCCTTGCCGTCGTCGAGCGTTGCGACCACGCTGTCGCTCTTCTTCTCCAGCTTGGTCACGCCGGTATTGGTGAGGATCTTGATGCCCTGCTTTTCGAGCCGCTTGCGCGCAAGGCCCGCGATCTCCGCATCCTCGACCGGCAGGATTTGCGGCAGCACCTCGACCACGGTGACGTCAGAGCCCATGGTCTTGAAGAACGACGCGAACTCGATGCCGATGGCGCCCGAGCCCATCACCAGCAGCGACTTGGGCATCCGCTCCGGCACCATCGCCTCGAAATAGGTCCAGATCAGCTTCTTGTCGGGCTCGAGGCCGGGCAGCACCCGCGGCCGCGCCCCGGTGGCGACGATGATGTGCTTGGCCTGATAGCTCCCCTCGCCCAGCGAGCCCTTGGGGCCTTCGACATCGGACTTCTTCACGGTGATCTTGCCGGGTGCGTCGATCGAGGCGGCGCCCCAGATCACGCTGACCTTGTTCTTCTTCATCAGGAAGCCGACGCCGTCGTTCAGCCGCTTGGAGACGCCGCGCGAACGCTGCACCACCGCCTTGGGGTCGAACGAGACCTTCTCCGCCGAGAGGCCGTAATCCCCGGCGTGCTGCATGTAATGGTAGATCTCGGCCGAGCGCAGCAGCGCCTTGGTCGGGATACAGCCCCAGTTCAGGCAGATGCCGCCGAGATAGGACTTCTCGACGATCGCGGTCTTGAAGCCGAGCTGCGCGGCCCGGATCGCCGTGACGTAGCCGCCCGGACCGGAGCCGATGATGATGACGTCGAAGGATGTATCGGCCATGGCGGCTCCCATTCAACTCAAACCGTTGCACCGCGGGCGCGGCGTTTTGAAACGATCGACCTGACCAGCCATTCGACGATGCAGATCGAGATCAGAATCGCAAATCCGACGAGGGCGATCGGCTGCGCAATGCTGCGCGAGAGCTGCTCGCCGCTGACGAACGCGTCGTGCAGGATTTCCGTGCCGATCGGGCTGACGAGAACGATGATCGACAGCAGCATCGAAATCCAGGGCCAGCGCGTTCGCATTCGACGTGGTCCTATCAGCGACGGCTTCAGACCATCATCATGACGGGGTTTTCGATCAGCTGCTTGAATGCGCCGATCAGCTCGGCGCCGAGCGCCCCGTCGATGGCGCGGTGATCGCAGGACAAGGTCACGCTCATCATTGTTGCGATCTCGATCTTGCCGTTCCGCACCACTGGCCGCTCCTCGCTGGTGCCCACAGCAAGGATCGTGGCATGCGGCGGATTGATCACCGCCGTGAAGTCCTTGATGCCGAACATGCCGAGGTTAGAGACGGCCGTGGTGCCGCCCTGGTATTCCTCGGGCTTCAGCTTGCGGGAACGCGCGCGCGCGGCAAAATCCTTCATCTCGTTGGAGATGGTCGAAAGCGTCTTTGTCTCCGCCTTGCGGATGATCGGCGTGATCAAGCCGCCGGGCATCGCCACGGCGACGCCGACGTCGGAATGATGATGCTTGACCATGCCGCTTTCGGTCCAGCTGACGTTGCAGTTCGGAATTTTTTGCAGCGCCACCGCCATCGCCTTGATGACGAAGTCGTTGACCGAGATCTTGTAGAGCGGCTTCTTCTCCTTGTCCTTCGGCGCGGCGGCATTGATCTCCTCGCGCGCGGCGAGCAGCTTGCCGATGTCGCAATCGATGGTGAGATAGAAATGCGGGACGTTCTGGATCGACGCGGTCAGGCGCTGCGCGATGGTGCGGCGCATGCCGTCATGCGGGACGATGTCGTAGGAGCCCGGCTCGAACAGCGACAGGATCTGCTTGTCCGACATGGTCGGCGCGATCGAGGGTGCGCCACCGGCAGGTGCTGCGGCGGGTGCCTTGAGGCCCTTGCCCGACTTGGCCTGCTCGACGTCGCGCGCGACGACGCGGCCGTGCGGACCGGTGCCCGACACCATCGAGACATCGATGCCGGCTTCCTTGGCGAGACGCCGCGCCAACGGCGAGGAGAACACGCGGCCGCCATGACCGTTGCTCTGCGCAGCCGGTGCAGCTGCCTGTGGTGCAGGAGCGGCGGCGGGTGCCGCCTTGGGCGCAGGGGCGGCAGCGGGTGCAGCGGCGGGAGCTTCCGCGGCTTTTTCAGCGGCCTTCGGCGGCGCGGCCGAAGCGCTGGGCTTGGCGCTGCCCGCGGCCTTGACGTCTTCGCCCTCGCCGGCGAGCACCGCGATCACGTCGTTGACCGGCACGTCCTGCGTTCCCTCGGGCACCAGGATCTTGGCGATCGTGCCCTCATCGATGGCCTCGACCTCCATGGTGGCCTTGTCGGTCTCGATCTCGGCGATGACATCGCCTGATTTGACCTTGTCGCCTTCCTTCTTCAGCCACTTGGCGAGGTTGCCCTTCTCCATCGTCGGCGAAAGAGCTGGCATCAGGATGTTGATGGGCATGCTGACCTCACGAAGAACTTCTCAAAACGTCGCCTTCGAAAGTGAAGACGAACAGACCAGGTTTAGTTGCCGATGTCGCCTTGCCAGAGGCGCTCATTGGCAGGGATGGAACGCCAATTCTTCATCATGGTGATGGAGCGATCGTCGGCAAGGTCGATCCAGGGAATCCCGAACTTGTCGAGAATGTCCTTGGATCCCTCGAAGGTGACGGACTCGCCGATCACCACGAGCTTGACCTTGAACAGAGCGAGCGCGCCGGCACACATCGAGCATGGCGAGAGCGTGGTGTACATGACGGTGTCGTGGAACGAGATCGCACCGGCTTGGCGCAGGCAGCTCATCTCGCCGTGCAGGATCGGATTGTTCTCCTGCACGCGGTTGTTGTGGCCGCGGGCGATGATCTTGTTGTCGCGCGTCAGCACCGCGCCGATCGGCAGGCCGCCCTGCGCGATCGAGGCCTCCGCCTCGCGGATCGCCTCCAGCATGAGATCGTAATGGTGGGCTTCGATCGCCACGGTCAGTGTCCCTTCCCGCGCGGCGTCGTGGTGCCGGTGTCGGTCGGACGCTCGATCTCCGCCTGGAACATGTCGAGGATCCGGTTCAGCGCGTCTTCCTCGGTGTATTCGCTCTCGCGCGCATAGGCGCGCGCGGCGTGGCGGGCGAGATCGACCAGCAGCAGGCCCCACATGTCGGGCTCCTCGAAGGCCCGCTGGAACGCCATCGACAGCCCGCCATCCAGCACGAACACGCGCAGGATCTCGACCGCGTCGTCGCGGGTCATGACGTCGGGCGGTAATGGCTGCTCCTTCGGGCCCGCCATGGCCTACCTGTAGCAGACGGCTTTGGCGGCCTCGACCACTTCGGCCGCCGACGGCAGCGCGAGCTTCTCCAGGTTCGCCGCATAAGGCATCGGCACGTCCTTGCCGGCGACGCGCGCAACCGGCGCGTCCAGATAGTCGAAGGCGTTCTCCATGATGCGCGCGGCGATCTCGGCGCCGACACCGCTCTGCGCCCAGCCCTCTTCCACCGTGACGGCACGGCCGGTCTTCTTGACCGAGTTGACGATGGTTTCGGTGTCCATCGGCCGCAGCGTGCGCAGGTCGATCACCTCGGCTTCGATGCCGTCCTTGGCAAGCTCGTCGGCCGCTTTCAACGCGTAGGTCATGCCGTTCGACCACGAGATGATGGTGACGTGAGAGCCCGTTCGCACGATGCGCGCCTTGCCGATCGGGATGACGAAATCGTCGAGCTTCGGCACCTCGCCGGTGTGACCGTAGAGCACCTCGTTCTCGAGGAAGATCACCGGATTGGGATCGCGGATCGCGGCCTTGAGCAGGCCCTTGTAATCGGCCGCCGAGAACGGCGCGACGACCTTGAGGCCGGGGACGTTCGAGTACCAGGCCGAATAATCCTGGCTGTGCTGGGCGGCGACACGCGCCGCTGCGCCGTTGGGCCCGCGGAACACGATCGAGCAACCCATCTGGCCGCCGGACATGTAGAGCGTCTTGGCCGCGGAGTTGATGATCTGGTCGATCGCCTGCATGGCGAAGTTGAAGGTCATGAACTCGACGACAGGCTTGAGCCCGGTCATGGCGGCGCCGACGCCGACGCCGGCAAAGCCGTGCTCGGTAATCGGGGTGTCGATCACGCGGCGCGCGCCGAACTCCTGCAGCAGGCCCTGGGTCACCTTGTAGGCGCCCTGATATTCGGCGACCTCTTCGCCCATCACGAACACGTCGGGGTCGCGGCGCATCTCTTCGGCCATGGCATCGCGCAGCGCTTCGCGGATGGTCTGGGTGATCATCTCGGTGCCGGCGGGCACTTCCGGATCCGGTTCGGCGACGGCCTGCGGCGCGGGTGCGGCCTTGGGCGCAGGCGCTTCGGCCTTGGCGGCGGCGGGCGGCGCAGACTCCGCAGCCTTGGCGGCCGGTGCAGGCGCCTTGGCGAGATCGGCGGCGCTCTCGCCATCGGCGAGGATCGTCGCGATCGGCGTGTTCACCGCGACGTCGGCGGTCCCTTCGGGGATCAGGATCTTGCCGAGCGTGCCCTCATCGGTCGCCTCGACCTCCATGGTGGCCTTGTCGGTCTCGATCTCGGCGATCACGTCGCCCGACTTGATCGCCTCGCCCTCTTTTTTAAGCCATTTGGCGAGGTTGCCCTTTTCCATCGTGGGCGACAACGCGGGCATCAGCACTTGAATTGGCATATCGACTCCAAGAAAAAGCTTGCGCGCGTTTAGCGGTAAACGTCGGTCCAGAGCTCGGCAGCATCCGGCTCAGGATCGTGCTGGGCAAAATCGGCGGAGGCGTTGACGATGTCACGCACCTCGGCATCGATCGCCTTGAGGTCGGCCTCGCTGACCTTGGCCGCGAGCAGGCGGTTGCGCACCTGCTCGATCGGATCCTGGTCGTGGCGAACCTTCTCGACCTCCTCACGCGTGCGGTATTTTGCCGGGTCGGACATCGAGTGGCCGCGGTAACGGTAGGTCTGCATTTCAAGGATGTAGGGGCCCTTGCCGGCGCGGCACCAGGCCGCCGCCTCCTCGCCCGCAGCCTTGACGGCGCGGACGTCCATGCCATCGACCTGCTTGCCGGGGATGTTGAAGGACACGCCGCGCTTGGAGAAATCCTGCTGCGCCGACGCGCGCGAGACCGACGTGCCCATGGCGTAGCGGTTGTTCTCGATGACGTAGATCACCGGCAGCTTCCAGAGCTCGGCCATGTTGAAGCTCTCGTAGACCTGGCCCTGGTTGGCCGCGCCGTCGCCGAAATAGGTGACGCTGACATTGCCGTTGCTGCGATAATTGTTGGCAAAGGCGAGGCCCGTGCCGAGCGAGACCTGCGCCCCGACGATGCCATGGCCGCCGTAGAAGTGCTTCTCCTTGCTGAACATATGCATGGAGCCGCCCTTGCCCTTGGAATAGCCGCCGCGGCGTCCCGTGAGCTCGGCCATGACGCCGTTGGCGTCCATGCCGGTAGCGAGCATGTGGCCGTGATCGCGATAGCCGGTGATGACCTGATCGCCCTCTTTCAGGGCCATCTGCATGCCGACCACCACGGCCTCCTGGCCGATATAGAGATGGCAGAAGCCGCCGATCGCACCCATGCCGTAGAGCTGGCCGGCTTTTTCCTCGAATCGGCGGATGAGGAGCATGTCGCGGAGCGCCTTCAGCTCCTGCTCGCGCGTGAATTCCGGGGGCGAAGCGCCGTCGGTTTTGTCGTGTGGGCTGCTTGCGGCGGCTTTCTTGGGTGCGGCCATGAGAATTCCGGGTCAGAGAAAACTAAGCCCTCTCTAACCCAAGTCAAACGCCCTTGGAAAGCACCGCAGCGCCGCGGCACAATTTTCATTATGCCGCACTGCAACCTGCCTGGAAATATTGCAAAATCTTTCGCGCCGATCGGGCAACAACCTAACCGGCGCTGACCTTGTCGTTCATGGCTGCCATCTCACCGGCACAGGGCAGCGCAAAGGGAGGATTGCGCTGCCCTGCCCGGACTGCCCGATCAGAAGAAGCCGAGCTTCTTCGGGCTGTAGCTGACCAGGAGGTTCTTGGTCTGCTGATAGTGATCGAGCATCATCTTGTGGGTCTCGCGGCCGATGCCCGACTGCTTGTAGCCGCCGAACGCCGCATGCGCGGGATAGGCGTGATAGCAGTTGGTCCACACGCGGCCCGCCTGGATGGCCCGGCCGAAGCGGTAGCAGCGGTTGGCGTCACGGCTCCAGATGCCGGCACCGAGACCGTAGAGCGTGTCGTTGGCGATCGACAGCGCCTCCTCGTCGGTCTTGAAGGTCGTGACCGACACGACGGGTCCGAAGATCTCCTCCTGGAAGATCCTCATCTTGTTGTTGCCGTGGAACACCGTCGGCTGGATGTAGAAGCCGCCGGCGAGATCGCCGGACAGGTTCGCACGCGCGCCGCCGGCCAGAACCTTGGCACCTTCTTGCTTTCCGATGTCGATATAGGAAAGAATTTTCTCCAACTGCTCGCTGGAGGCCTGTGCACCGATCATGGTCGCGGCATCGCGCGGGTCGCCCTGGACGATCGCGGCGACACGCTTGAGCGCACGCTCCATGAAGCGGTCGTAGATGGACTCGTGCACCAGCGCCCGGCTCGGACAGGTGCAGACCTCGCCCTGGTTGAGGGCGAACATGACGAAGCCTTCGATCGCCTTGTCCAGGAAATCGTCGTCCTCGGCCATCACGTCCTTGAAGAAGATGTTCGGCGACTTGCCGCCGAGTTCGAGGGTGACCGGGATCAGATTCTGGCTGGCATATTGCATGATCAGCCGGCCGGTCGTGGTCTCGCCGGTGAAGGCGATCTTGGAAATGCGGGGGCTGGAGGCGAGCGGCTTGCCGGCCTCGAGGCCAAAGCCGTTGACGATGTTGATCACGCCCGGCGGCAAGAGGTCGCCGACCAGCTCGGCCCAGACCAGGATCGAAGCCGGCGTCTGCTCGGCGGGCTTGAGCACAACGCAATTGCCGGCGGCGATCGCGGGCGCAAGCTTCCAACAGGCCATCAACAGCGGGAAGTTCCAGGGGATGATCTGACCCACGACGCCGAGCGGCTCATGGAAATGATAGGCGACGGTGTCCTGATCGATCTCGGAGAGATTGCCTTCCTGCCCGCGAATGGCGCCGGCGAAATAGCGGAAATGGTCGATCGCCAGCGGCAGGTCGGCGGCGCGGGTCTCACGGATGGGCTTGCCGTTGTCCCAGGTCTCGGCGATGGCGAGCTGCTCGAGATTCTCTTCCATGCGATCGGCGATCCTGTTGAGGATGATCGCGCGTTCGACGACGCTGGTGCGTCCCCAGGCGTCCTTGGCCGCATGCGCAGCGTCGAGCGCAGCTTCGACGTCCTGCGCGTCGGAGCGGGCGATCTTGCAGACGACCTGCCCGGTCACGGGCGATGCGTTGTCGAAGTACTTGCCCGCGCGCGGCGCCACCCATTTGCCGCCAATGAAGTTGTCATAGCTTGCGGCGAACGGATTCTTCGTGAGATTGAGGAATTCAACCTTGTTCATGTTCACTCCCGATGTTGCTGTTTGCGCAAATTCGTCGCGTGGTCGCGACTTGCGGCAACGATCTCGCGGGAGGTGATTTCTGTCAGCCCGGGCGGACGCGATGGCGGAGCGGACCTGTCGCAGAACTGCGACAGTCGTGAGTGACAGACTCCACTTTCCAAGCCGTCATTGCGAGCCACCGGGCCCGCGCAAAGCGCGGCCCGAAGACAGGCTCCGCGAAGCAATCCAGAATCCCTCCTCGGGGACAGTCTGGATTGCTTCGTCGCCAGTGCAAAATTGCTTCGCAATTTTGTCACGGGCTCCTCGCAATGACGGATGAAGGTCAGTGCTTCAGCTCGAACCGTTTCAGCTTCCGGTGCAGCGTGGCCCGGCTGACGCCGAGAGCCTTGGCGGCGGCCGACACGTTGCCGCCGGCGCGCAGCAGCGCACGCTGCAACACCGCGCGCTGACCGCCATCGAGATGGTCATGCCCGGGTTCGCCGCCAAGCAGGTCGGCTGCGGGCACCGGCTGCATCGGCCGGCCCGGCGCAATCCCGAGACTTGCCCTCGCGGACCGGGTGGCGCCGATCACGAGATCATCCGCATCGACCGCGACGAGACCGATGGACTGGCCGTCCGGCCCTGGCGTGAGCACGATGCGGGCATGAGCATAGGCGCGGCGAAACAGGTCGGCCTCGATGCGCCTGGCGGCTTCTCCGGCCGCCAGCGCGATCAGGCTGGAGAAGGCATCGGTGCGATCGGCGCGGCAGGAGGAGACGTCGAGCACGCCGGCAAAGGCCGCCTCATGGTCGTAGATCGGAACGGCCGTGCAGCTCAGCAGCGTATTACGGGTGAAGAAATGCTGGTCGCGATCAATCGTTAGCGGCCGCTGCTCGACGACGCAGGTGCCGATGCCGTTGGTGCCCTCGTGCTCCTCGCTCCAGAGCGCGCCGGTCCACAGGCCCCAGGACCGAAATGTCGTGTCGTCGGCCGGCGTGCCGCGGCGGTCGACGGGAACCCCCTCGCCGTCGGCAAGCAGCACGCAGCAACCGCTCGCGCCGACCGCCTGATACAGCCGGTCCATCGCACCTTGCGCGGCGGCCAGCAGCGGCGCGATGCGCTCGCGCGCCTGTCGCAGTTCGATGTCGCTCAGCCGCAGCGGCTCGCTGCGGCCGGCGGGATCGAGATGGTGCAGTCGGGAGGAACGGCGCCACGAGGCCACGAGCGCGGACCGAGCCGCCTGGCCTGATGCAATAGCGGCCTCGACACGAGCCGCGTGATGCCGGGGCATTGACCCATCCATCACCGTTTCCTCCGGGAAGCAGTGTAGTTGGCGCTCGCACAACCCGATTGATCCCCGTCAACCTTCGGCGGCATCGCGCTGGGAAAAGCAATGCTCCCCGCGCCGCATAGCCGTCAAGGCGGGATCCGGCCGCGGACCTACGACCTTCGGAATAGGTGGCGGCCTGATCGGGATTGCAACGGCGCGGACGCGCTAGTTCTGCGGGATCATCCGGACGAGATCGTGCGGGTTGACGTAGTCGAGCTGGAACCGGGCCCGCTCGTCGAGCATGTCGGGGTCGATTTTTTCGGTGCGCAGCAGCGAGACGCGCTGCTCACTGCGGGCGCGCTCGCGCTTGAGCTGGGCGAGCTCGCTGGTGAGCGCGATGATCTCCTGGTCGAGCTCCTGGCGGGCGTTGAGGCCGTATTTGCCGGTATAGGCGTTGACGCCGAAATAGCCGACGATGGCGGCCGCCATCGCATAGAGGGCAAGGCCGGTCAGGATCGATTTGAGGCGGGCGCGGGAGACCATTTTGGCAAGATGGGCCAGCTTGGTTAAGGGAGTGCTAACCGCCCATCCAACTCGCTGTCGTTCCGGGGCGCGCGTAGCGCGAACCCGGAATCCATCAGACCACAACCTCCGTCGGGAAATGGATTCCGGGCTCGATGCTTCGCATCGCCCCGGAGTGAGCGGCTCAGCCGTGATGCTTGGCGACGTGCGCCGCAAAGGCGTCAATGTACTGCTGAAGCACCGTCTTCAGCGAGTCCTTGGTCAGGTTGCCCTCGGCATCGAAGGCATCGCCGACCCCGTTCAGGTAGATTTCCGGCTGCTGGAGAAGAGGGCCGGAAATGCCGGGCAGGATATTCTGGAGATGCTTGGCCGCGCTGACGCCGCCGAGCGGCCCCGGCGAGTTGGAGATGATGCCGACCGGTTTGCCCAGAAAAGAGCTCTTGCCGTAAGGGCGCGAAGCGACGTCGATCGCATTCTTAAGGACACCCGGAATCGAGCGGTTGTATTCGGGCGTGACGAACAGGACCCCGTTCGACGCCTGCAGCTTCTCGCGGAACGCCAGCCAGTCGGCGGGCGGCGCACCCTCGAGATCCTGGTTGAAGAAGGAGATCCCCGCCGGTGTGATGACCTCGAGCTTGAGAGAGCTGGGCGCCAGCTTGGCAAGCGCGTTGGCGATCTTCAGTGAGAAGCTGTCCTTGCGCAGGCTGCCGGCGATCACGACGATATTGTAGGCCATGAGATGTCCTTGAAACCTTGAGGGAGAAGTGCCGACGGCACTTAAGCCATCCGGGGCAATGGATGCAAGTGCATGAACCGGCGCGATTTGGAAACGCTGAGTTTCTCCAAAGCAGATGGTCGCCCCAATTAATCAGGCCGCCAAGCGGCGGCCTGATTTTTCACGCAAATCTGCAAACGGATCAGATCGTCGGATTCCAGGCCGACGGGATCAGACGATATTTGGCGCCGTCCTTCTCGACATGGCCGACCGAGGGGAAGGTGAAATGGAAGCCGACCACGGTCGCCTTCTCGGCCGCCGCCATGTCGTAGAATTTGTGGCGGGTCTGCTGCGCGAGCGCGCCATCGGTGTCGAAGGCCACGTGCCAGTCCGGATTGCGCAGGAACAGCTCCGGAATGTTGGTGACGTCGGACTGGATCAGCACCTTCTTGTCGCCCGAGGCGACTGCGAAGGAGGTGTGACCGGGCGTATGGCCTGGTGTCGCGATCGAGGTGATGCCTGACACGACCTCCTTGCCCCATTCGTACTTCGTCACCTTGGACTCGATGCCGGCGAAGGTCTTCTTCACGTTGGCGAAGTAGTTCTTCATCATGTCGCTGGAGGCCTTGCCCGCGTTCTCCTCGCTGGCCCAGAACTCCCAATCCTTCACCGGCACCATGATTTCGGCATTCGGGAACGCCATCGAGCCGTCCGCCAGACGGATGCCGTTGGTGTGGTCCGGATGCAGATGCGACAGCAGCACGACGTCGATGCTCTTCGGGTCGACGCCGGCGGCCTGCAGGTTTTGCAGGGTGCGGCCCACCGCGCCCTTGCTGGGCTCAAGGTTGGCGACGCCGTTGCCGGCGTCGATCAGCACGAGCTTGGAGCCGGTGTTGATCAGCTGCGGATTGAACGGCACCGTGACCATGCCCTTGGGCATGTAGGCGGCGTCAGCGGCGGCGAGCGCCTCCTCTTTCGGAACGTTGACGACGAACTTGTCCGGCATCGGGAAGCTGCGCGCACCGTCATTGATCGAGGTGCACTCGAAGCTGCCGACCTTGTAGCGATAGAAGCCAGGCGCCTGCGCGCCGGCTTGCGGCACTGCGGCATTGATTGCGCTTGGTCGCAATCCGGTAACGGCGGCGGCACCGATGGCGGCGGCGCCTGCAAGCAGGTGACGACGATTGAGATCGGTCATGGAGAGGTCCCCTTCTGAGCGCGTTGCGGTTTTCCGCTTTCGACGGCGGCGGAATAATCGGCCGCTTTGCTCAGAAGGCAAGACCTGTTTTGGCTGACCTGCGCTAGCTGATCACGACAATTTATTTGGATTGATGAGGAATTTTTCGCCGGTGGCACGTTTGGCGTACACCGCGATGTTGGCGGGATCGAGTGCCTCCTGGAGCGATACCACCTTGGTGTAGTGGCTGGCGAAGGTGGTCTTCAATTCGCTCACGACACGCTGACGCAGCCGCCCGATATCGGCAGGTCCGATCTTCTGCAGGAAGGGAGTGAGCAGCCAGCCGCCGACGCCCCAGGCCATGCCGAAGCCGCGTGGCAGTTCGATGGGACGGATATCGAGCGCGCCGTAGACATAGACCTGCTTGTGCACGCTGGAGCCGTAGCGGCTGTATTCCTTCGCGGTCTTGTTGATCGCGATCTCCATGCAGTTGAGGATGTCGCCGGCGAGCTTGCCGCCGCCGATGGCATCGAAGGCGATGGTGGCGCCGGTCTCGACCAGCGCATTGGTGAGATCCTCGAGGAAGCCAGGCGCGCTGGAATCGACGACGTATTTCGCGCCGATCTTCTTCAGGATCTCCGCCTGGTCCTTGCTGCGCACGATGTTGACGAGCGGGATGCCGTCCTTGATGCAGATCTTGTTGAGCATCTGGCCGAGATTGGACGCCGCGGCGGTGTGCACCAGCGCCTTGTGGCCTTCGCGCCGCATCGTCTCGGTCATGCCGAGCGCAGTGAGCGGATTGACGAACCAGGATGCGCCTTCGGCCGCCGTGGTGCCCTCGGGCAAGGGCTGGCAGTCCCGCGCCTTGAGCGTGCGGTACTGCGCATACATGGCACCGCCGATCATCGCGACGGTCTTGCCCATCAGCGCCTTCGCCGCCTCGGACGAGCCGGTCCGGATGACGACGCCCGCGCCCTCGTTACCGACAGGCAGGGACTGGTCGAGCCGCGCCGCCATCGCGCGCATCGCCCCCTCGGGCACCTTCGCGGTGATGACGGGCGCCTCCTTGGTGCCGGATGCCTTGGCCGTGCTCATGTCGGCCGCGCCGACCAGAAGGCCGAGGTCGGACGGGTTGATCGGCGCCGCCTCGATGCGGACGACGACCTCGTCCTCCGCGGGCTCGGGGGTCGGCACGTCGACAAGCGAGATCTCCAGCTCTCCGCTCGTCTTGATCCGCGAACGCAATTGCAGTCCGGTCTTGCCGTCGCTCATGTCGATCCTCCCCTGTGGTCGCGAGGCGCCGGCTTATGCCAGCGCCTTCAGGGCCGCCTTGCCGCCGTAGAGCGCCTGCTTGCCGAGCTGCTGCTCGATGCGCAGGAGCTGGTTGTATTTGGCGGTGCGATCGGACCGCGCAAGGGAGCCGGTCTTGATCTGACCGCAGTTCGTCGCGACCGCAAGGTCGGCGATGGTGGAATCCTCGGTCTCGCCCGAGCGATGCGACATGACGGAAGTGTAGCCGGCCTTGTGGGCCATCTCGACGGCGGCCAGCGTCTCGGTCAGCGTACCGATCTGGTTGACCTTGATCAGGATCGAGTTGGCGCGGCCGGCCTTGATGCCTTCGGCGAGACGCTTGACGTTGGTGACGAAGAGGTCGTCCCCGACCAGCTGACACTTCCTGCCGATCAGGTCGGTGAGCTCCTTCCAGCCGTCCATGTCGTCCTCCGACATGCCGTCTTCGATGGTGACGATCGGATAGCGCGAGACGAGGTCGGCGAGATACTTGGCCTGCTCGGAGATCGAGCGGGTCTTGCCTTCACCTTCATAGACGTACTTGCCGTCTTTGAAGAACTCGGTCGAGGCGCAGTCGAGGCCGAGCACGATGTCGGTCCCGGCCTTGAAGCCGGCCTTGCCGATCGCATTCATGACGAATTCGAGCGCCGCATCCGCCGACGGCAGGTTCGGGGCGAAACCGCCCTCGTCGCCGACATTGGTGTTGTGGCCGGCCTTCTTCAGCTCCGATTTCAGCGTGTGGAACACTTCCGCGCCATAGCGCAGGCCCTCGGCGAAGGACGACGCGCCGACGGGAAGGATCATGAACTCCTGGAAGTCGATCGGATTGTCGGCATGCACGCCGCCATTGATGATGTTCATCATCGGCACCGGCAACAGCCGCGCCGAAGTGCCGCCGACATAGCGATAGAGCGGCATGTCGAGCGAGTTCGCGGCCGCCTTGGCGCAGGCCAGCGACACGCCGAGAATGGCGTTGGCGCCGAGACGGCTCTTGTTCGGCGTGCCGTCGAGGTCGATCATGATCTGGTCGATCTGGGCCTGCTGCTCGACATCGAGGCCGCTCAGCGCCTCGAAGATCTCGCCGTTGACGGCGCCGACCGCCTTGGTGACGCCCTTGCCGAGATAACGGGCCTTGTCGCCGTCGCGCAGCTCGACCGCCTCATGGGCACCGGTGGAGGCGCCAGACGGCACCGCGGCACGGCCAAGCGCACCATCTTCCAGCACGACATCGACCTCGACCGTGGGGTTGCCGCGGCTATCGAGAATTTCGCGTCCGATGATGTCGATGATGGCGGTCATTGGGGGCCTCTTTTCGGAGAACATAAGGTGGGGCAGTTGGCGGTGCTTCTACCGCAATGCATCGAAGCGGAAAAGGCCGGGTGACGGCCGTGACTTGATTGGCTAAGAGGGCCATTCGGAGGCGGCCTCATGTCGAAAAAGTCCAGCAAATCGAATAACTCACCTGCCAACCCGGCGTCCTTGCAGCTCGGCCGTGCCGTGGAATGGCCCGATGCGCCCGAGAAGGCGAAGCTCGACCGGGTGCCGAATCCGCAAGCGGGAACCGATTATCTGGTGCGTTTCACCGTGCCGGAATTCACCTCGCTGTGCCCGGTGACGGGACAACCCGATTTCGCCCATCTGATGATCGACTACGCGCCCGGAGAATGGCTGCTGGAGTCGAAATCGCTCAAGCTTTACATCGCGAGCTTCCGCAACCACGGCGCCTTCCATGAGGACTGCACCGTGATGATCGGCAAGCGCATTGCAGGCGAGATCAAGCCGAAATGGTTGCGCATCGGCGGCTACTGGTATCCACGCGGCGGCATCCCGATCGACGTGTTCTGGCAGACCGGCCGCGTGCCGAAGGGCCTGTGGGTGCCCGAGCAAGCCGTCGCGCCGTATCGCGGGCGCGGGTAGCTAGCTCACGCGCGGTGACGCATCCGCCGGCGCACGCGACCTGAGGAATTGGGCGCAGACGAGGCCCAGCACCGTCATGATCGCCGCGCTCGCGAGCATCGTCGGCACCTTGCCGCCATGCTGGAGGCCAAGGCCATAGGCCAGCGGTCCGACCGTTTGCCCCATGAAGAAGAAGAACGAGTGCAGCGACATCGCCGTCGCCCGCGCCCCGATCGACAGCTCGCTGGCGAACACCTGCAAGCAGCCATGGATCATGTAGAAGCCCCAGCCCATCGCCAGCAGGCTGAGGAATTGCAGCTTCCAGCCCGGACCGAAGGCCAGCAGCGCGAGCTGCAGCGCCACGACGCCGCCGCCGGCGATCATCATGCCCTTGACGCCGAGCCGCGGCAGCATGCGCGACACGGTGAAGGTGTAGAGCAAGCCCCCGACCGCAAAGCCCGCGATCACGATGCCCGCGATCGACAGCGATTTCTCGCCGAGATCGAACAGGAAAGCCGCGATGAAGGGAAACAGGCCGAACACGCAGCAGCCTTCGACGAAGACGGCCGAGTAGCAATAGCGTGTGTTGGGATTGGCGAAGATGGTGCGGTAGCCCTGCCGCAGCGTCTTCAGGTCGGTCTTCGGTGGCGGCGTCAGCGCGGCGCCGCGAAAGCCCGCAGCGACCGCGATCGCCGCGATCAGGCCGAGCGCGCCAAGGATCACGAGCACGCCGCGCCAGCCGATGAAATCGCCGATGATGCCGCTCGCGGACGCGCCAAGCAGATTACCGGTCATCGACCCCGCCATGGTACGGCCGATCGCGACCTGTCGCTTGGCCGGCGCAACGAGGTCAGCGGTGAGACCGAGCGCGACCGGAAACACGCCGCCGGAGGCAATGCCGGCCAGGATGCGGGTCGCGAACAGCCCTGAGAACGTGGTCGCAAGCGCGCCGGTGATGCTGGCGACGCCGAGCAGCGCCAGGCACAGGGTCATCAACCGCGCCTTGCCGAACAGATCGGCGGCCGCGCCGATCGCGGGCTGCACCAGTGCATAGATCAGGGCAAAACCGGCCGCGATGCTCGCAGCTGTAGTGATGCTGATCGAAAAATCCTCGGCGACATGCGGCAGCACGGGATCGAGCGCCCGCGTCGACAACGCCGCCGAGAATCCGGCGAGCGCGATGATGTTGATCGCCGGCGGAAACTTCTGCTCTTGGGACGGTCTGGTCACAGGCTGGTGCATCAGCGCGTGATGCTCTTGGTCACTGTGTCGAACGCCATCAGCGTGCGGATCAGCTCTTCGAATTCGCGCAGCGGCACCATGTTGGGCCCGTCGGACGGCGCGCGATCCGGATCGGGGTGCGTCTCGATGAACACGCCGGCAACGCCGACGGCGACGGCCGCGCGGGCCAGCACCGGCACGAATTCGCGCTCGCCACCGGAGGAAGCGCCCTGCCCGCCCGGCTGCTGCACCGAATGGGTGGCATCGAAGATCACGGGCGCGCCTGTCGTGCGCGCCATGATCGGCAGCGCGCGCATGTCGGAAACCAGCGTGTTGTAGCCGAACGAGACGCCGCGCTCGGTGACGAGCACGTTCGGATTGCCCGCGCTGGTGATCTTGGCAGCGACATTCGCCATGTCCCAGGGGGCGAGGAACTGACCCTTCTTGACGTTGACGACCTTGCCGGTTGCGGCCGCGGCCAGCAGCAGATCGGTCTGCCGGCACAGGAAAGCCGGGATCTGCAGGACGTCGACGGCTTGCGCCACCTCGGCGCATTGCGCGGCATCGTGAACGTCGGTCAGAACAGGCAGGCCCAGCGAGGACCGGATCTCGGCGAAGATCGGCAGCGACTGCGCGAGCCCGAGACCGCGCGCCGCCGACGCGCTGGTGCGGTTGGCCTTGTCGAACGAGGTCTTGTAGACGAGGCCGATCTTCAGCCGCGCGGCGATCTCCTTCAGCGCGGAGGCCACCTCCAGCGCGTGCTGGCGGCTCTCGAGCTGGCATGGCCCGGCGATGATCGAGATCGGCAGATCATTGCCGAACTTGACCGAACCGACCGTGACGATTGGGGCTGCGGATGATGAAGAGCTCAAAGGCCAATTCCCTCGTTTCGCCGCGACCATAGCGGTGATGAGGGGCCGATCAACCCTATTCGGCCTTGACGGCCAGAATATCAGGGTTGCCCGAGATATCCCCGCCGCAACCCATACCGGAATGCTGCTACTTGACCGACGAGAAAGCCGTCGGAGCCAGAATCTGGCTGACGATGTTGGCGACGATCTGGCCGTCGGCCTCACTCTCGGTGCGTGCTTTCGCCCAGTCCGGGTCGGTCACGAACTTGCCCCACTTCGCCTCGCGCTCGGCAAGCGACTCCCAGGCCAGAAAATAGGTCAGCTCCTGGTTCGATTCACCGATCAGCGTGGTGAAGAATCCGGCCTGCTTGATGCCGTGCTTCTCCCAGATCTTCAGCGTGGCGGTCTCGAAGCGCTTCAGCAGCGCCGGCAGACGGCCGGGCACGCAACGATACTGGCGCATTTCGTAGATCATTCTTGTTTCCTCCCTGAACAGGTTCGGCCGTTATAGCGATACCGCCATGATGCTGTCTTGAGCCCTGCCGGCCGCCCCCGGTGGCGTTTCGCGCATGGCTGGAGGGCCCCGGCAACGCGCCGCATCCAGGTTCCCGCAATGCTGCCGCAATGATCGGGCCGCTAGAAAGGTTCAGTTGCGGCTTAGGTGCTGGATCATGCGGATTTTGCTCGTCGAGGATGAAGCGGAGATGGCCGGTGCGCTGGCCTCGGCGCTCAAGCGCTACGACATGGTGGTGGATCACGCCCCCACGCTTGTCGACGCGGAAGAAGCAATCTCCGCCGACGTCCATTCCGCCGTGCTGCTCGACCGTCAGCTTCCCGACGGGGACGGCCTCACGCTGATCCCGAAGTTGCGGGCCCGCGCCGACGGCGTGCCGATCATCGTTCTGACCGCGCGCGGCGAGCTCGCCGACCGTATTGCCGGACTCGATGGCGGCGCCGACGACTATCTGGCCAAGCCTTTCGCGGTCGAGGAGCTGCTGGCACGGCTGCGTGCGGTACTGCGGCGGCCCGCGGGCCTGTCCCCAGACATCGTCCGCGCCGGCCGCATTGCGTTCGACCTCAGTCACCGCGAGGCCAGCATCGATGGCCAGCCGTTCGAGCTGCCGCGTCGCGAACTGCTGGTGCTCGAAGCCCTGATCCGGCGCATGGGCCGTACGGTGCTGCGTTCGGCGCTGGAAGAGGCCGTCTACAATTTCGATGACGAGATCCAGTCCAACGCACTGGACACGCACGTGTCTCGGCTGCGCCGCAAGCTCGCTGATGCCGATGCAGGCGTCGAGATCCACGGTATTCGCGGCGTCGGCTATCTCCTGAAGAAGCTGACATGAGCAAGCACGACGATCCCTATTGCCTGCGCTCGCGATTGAGCTGGCGTCTGCTCGCGCTGCAGGCCGCGCTGCTGGTCGCGCTGGTCGTCGTGGTCGTCGGTGCACTATGCGCCTCAGGCTTCGTGCTGGCGGAGCGGGACGAGGACCGCGTGATCGATGTCGTGCAGCACGCGCTTGCGCGCGACGCAAGAGGCGACCTGACCTTGCGGTCGACGCCCGACCTGAAGCAATTGCGTACCGAGACGCCGGACCTGTGGTTCCTGGTCCGGGACCGCCAAGGGCAGTCGCTCAAAGAGGGCGCCGTGCCGGCCGAATTCGCCGCGATCGGCGGCGGCCTCGACCAGATCAGCCAGGCGCGGCTCGGCTGGCAAATGTTCGAGGACGACCCGCGCAAGCCGCCGGCGCGGCTGAAGCGCGTCGACACCGATGCCGGCAATGTGCAGATCATCACGGCGACGCAGGGGCGGCTCACCGGCGGCAAGGCGCTGCTCATGACCTCGCTGGCGTTTCTCGGCATCGCCCTGCCCGGCCTGCTCGTGATGGCAACGGCGACCTTCATCGCGACGCCGATGATCGTGCGGCGTGCCTTCCGGGGGGTGGATGCGACTGCGGATGAGGCGCGGCGCATCGACATCCATCAGCGCGGCGCGCGGTTGTCCGTAGAGCAAGTTCCGCTGGAAGTCGCGCCGCTGGTCACCGCCGTCAACGACGCGCTGGCGCGGCTCGACCAGGGCTATCTCAGGCACAAGCGTTTCGTCGCGGATGCCGCGCACGAATTGCGCACGCCGATCGCGATCCTGAACACGCGGCTGGAATCACTCGGTCCAGGACCGGACAAGACCCGGCTGCTGGAGGATGCCGCACGGCTGGCGACGCTCGCCGAGCAATTGCTAGACATCCAGCGGCTAGACCGCTGCGGCTCTCCCTTTGCGCGCGTCGACCTCGTCGCGATCGCTCAGAGCGCGGCCGCCGATCTCGCGCCGCTGGCGATTGCCGCCGGTTACGAGCTGGCGCTCGATGCGCCGGCAACGCCGGTCGAGACGAGCGGCGATGCAGCGGCGCTGGAACGCGCGCTGACCAATCTCGTGCAGAACGCGATCCAGCATGGCCCTCGCCGCGGCACGATCGGAATTCGCGTGAGCAAGCCCGCCTGCATCGAGGTCACCGACGAAGGTGCCGGCATTCCCGCCGATCAACGCGAGCAAATCTTCGAGCCGTTCTATCGGCTGTCGCCACTCGATCGCGGCGCCGGCCTCGGTCTCAACATGGTGCGCGAGATCGTGCTCCTGCATGGCGGCCAGGTCGCGGTCACCGACAGCGCCGACGGCGGCACCTGCTTCAGAATGACGCTGCCGGCAATTCGGCAGAATTGATTCAATCCGTTTTCGCCGCTCATTGCGCAATGCCGCCGCAATGCACTCCGGCGACAGTGCATCCGTATCACCTCTGATCCCCGAGAGGTGCAATCGAGATGCCGGAGTGCGCATGCCCAACGATTTCCTATCCTTCTTCGTGTCCTGGATGTCTTCGCCGCGTCGGGTCGGCGCCATCGCCCCATCGGGCGCGGCGCTGGCCGATCTCATCACCCGCGAGATCAGCGAGAAGACCGGTCCGATCCTCGAGCTCGGCCCCGGAACCGGCGCGTTCACCTACAAGCTGCTGAAGCGCGGCGTGAGGCCCCAGGACCTCACGCTGATCGAGTACGGGTCGGATTTCATGAAGCTCCTGCAGATGCGCTTTCCCGGCGCGCGCGTGCTGTGGATGGACGCGGCGCGGCTGGCAACGGAGCGGCTCTATATCGGCGCGCCCGTCGGCGCGGTCGTGAGCGGCTTGCCACTGCTCAACATGTCGACCCGCAAGGTCGTATCGATCCTCAGCGGCGCATTCGGCTACGTTCGGCCCGGCGGCGCCTTCTACCAGTTCACCTATGGCGTGAGCTGCCCGATCCCGCGGCCGGTGCTCGACCGTCTGGGACTGCGCGCCACGCTGGTGGATCGCGCCTTCCTGAACGTGCCGCCGGCCGCCGTCTACAAGCTGACGCGGCGGCCGCAGATGACGCTGATTGCCGGATCACTGGCGCCGGAGACGTCAATGCCGGTTGCAGCGGAAGCGGATTGTTAGACCAGCCGGCTCTGCTTCGCCGCCGCCTCGATGAACGAAGCGAACAACGGGTGCGGTTCGAACGGCCGCGACTTCAGCTCGGGATGGAACTGGACGCCGATGAACCAGGGGTGATCTTCGTATTCGACGATCTCAGGCAGCACGCCGTCGGGCGAGAGGCCGGAGAACTTCAGGCCGTGCTGCTCGAGGAGATCCTTATAGGCGGTGTTGACCTCGTAGCGATGGCGGTGGCGCTCGGAAATCTCGGTCGCGCCGCCATAGACTTCCGAGACGCGGCTGCCGCGCGTCAGCGCCGCAGGATAAGCACCAAGCCGCATTGTGCCGCCGAGATCGCCGGCCTGCGAGCGCTTTTCGAGCTCGTTGCCGCGCAGCCATTCCGTCATCAGGCCGACGAGAGGCTCCTTGGTCGGGCCGAACTCGGTCGAGTTGGCCTCCTCAATCCCGACGAGGTTTCGCGCGGCCTCGATGACCGCCATCTGCATGCCGAAACAAATGCCGAAATACGGCACGTCGCGCTCGCGCGCGAACTGCGCCGCCTTGATCTTGCCTTCAGCACCGCGCTGGCCGAAGCCGCCTGGCACCAGGATGCCGTTGACGTGCTCGAGGAACGGCGCCGGATCTTCCTTCTCGAAGATCTCGCTTTCGATCCAGTCGAGATTGACCTTCACCTTGTTGGCGATGCCGCCATGCGAAAGCGCCTCGATCAGCGACTTGTACGCATCCTTCATGCCGGTGTACTTGCCGACGATGGCGATGGTGACGTTGCCTTCGGGGTTGCGGACGCGCTCGTTGATCTGCTGCCAGCTCTGCAGCGCCGGCGGAATGCGCGAGCCGATGCCGAAGGCGGCAAGCACCTCGTCGTCGAGGCCGGCGTTGTGATAGGCTTCGGGCACCGCGTAGATGTTGTCGACGTCGCGCGCCTCGATCACGGCGCTTTCGCGCACGTTGCAGAACAGCCCCAGCTTGCGCCGCTCCTCCTTCGGAATTTCGCGATCGGTACGGCAGAGCAGGATGTCGGGCTGGATGCCGATCGAGCGCAGCTCCTTGACCGAATGCTGCGTCGGCTTGGTCTTGAGCTCGCCGGCGCTCGGAATGTAGGGCAACAGCGTGAGATGGATGTAGACCGCGTGATCGCGCGGCAGCTCGTTCTTGAGCTGGCGGATCGCCTCGAAGAACGGCAGGCCTTCGATGTCGCCGACGGTGCCGCCGATCTCGACCAGCACGAAGTCGTAATCGTCGTTGCCGGAGAGGACGAATTCCTTGATCGCGTTGGTGACGTGCGGCACCACCTGGATGGTCGCGCCGAGATAATCGCCGCGGCGTTCCTTGGTGATGATGTCCTGGTAGATGCGCCCCGTGGTGATGTTGTCCTGCTTGGTCGCAGGGCGCCCGGTGAAGCGCTCGTAGTGACCGAGATCGAGATCGGTCTCCGCGCCGTCATCGGTCACGAACACTTCGCCGTGCTGATACGGCGACATCGTTCCGGGATCGAGGTTGAGATAGGGGTCGAGCTTGCGGAGGCGGACCTTGTAGCCCCGGGCCTGCAGCAGGGCACCGAGTGCCGCTGAAGCCAGACCCTTGCCGAGCGAAGAAACCACGCCGCCGGTGATGAATATGTACCGCGCCATGGGACTTAACCTCTAATCCCCAAAACCCGATTCGCCAAAGCGATTCGTATTGCGCCCCAAAGAATCTGCGGGCCTGTGGGTGAGCCAAAACAAAGAGTGGTGACAGTGCCTTGATGGGGATTGTTGATGCAGGACGGTAGCCGCCGCCCTGCATGGCCCCCCTGCTTTATTGCGAGCGAGGCACCTGCGGGCCGCTCGGCGCTGCCGGCGCCTGCTGCTGCTGTTCGTCCGCCTTCTTCAGCGTGTCCAGGATACCGCCCGAGGTCGGCGGAGCAATCGGGGCGCCGCCGGCCGGCTGGGTCTGCGACGCCGGCTGGATGATGGAGGACGGCGCGCGGTTGTAGCCGGCGTACCAGGACAGGAACAGGCTGGTCAGGAAGAAACCGGCAGCGAGAACCGCGGTGGTCCGCGACAGAAGATTCGCAGTGCCGCGGCTCGACATGAAGCCGGCGCCTCCGCCCATGCCAAGGCCGCCGCCTTCCGATTTCTGGAGCAGGACGGCACCGATCATGACGGCAACGATCATGAGGTGGATGACGATGACAACGGTCTGCATAGTATCCTTCCGTCACAAGCGGGCGGCGCCTGACGGCGGCCGATCGCGCTTCGCGGGTTTTCCTGAAGTTGCGCGGTGTTACACGATCGGAAGGGGTATTGCCACCCCCGATCGCCCACGGTCCGCGCTTTACGCTTGGCCAAGGGCTGCCCCCTGGTTAGGACAGCCCTTAGTTAGGACAGCCTTGAGCAATGGCAAGGAAATCGGCCGCCTTCAGGCTGGCGCCGCCGACCAGCGCGCCGTTGACGTTCTTCACCGCCATCAGCTCGGCCGCATTCGACGGCTTGACTGAGCCGCCGTAGAGGATCCGCATCCTGGCTCCCTCCGCCTTGAACCTGGAGGTCAGGAGTTCCCGGATAAAGCCATGAATCTGCTCGACATCCTTGGCCGTTGGGGTGAGCCCCGTGCCGATCGCCCAGACCGGCTCATAGGCCACGACCAGATTGGCGGCGGTCGAGCCGTCCGGAAGCGAGCCGCTGAGCTGGCCGCGGACGATGTCCAGGGTCTGGCCGGCATCGCGCTCGGCCTGGGTCTCGCCGACGCAGACGATCGCGATCGCCCCCGCCCGCCAGGCGGCCTCCGCTTTCTGCCGGATCAGGCCATCGCCCTCGCCGTGATCGGCGCGGCGCTCGGAATGGCCGACGATGATGGCGGTCGCGCCCGCGTCAACCAGCATTTCGGCCGCGACATCACCGGTATGGGCGCCGGAGGCCTTGGGATGGCAATCCTGGGCTCCCACCGCGACCTTCTTGCCGCGCGCCTTATCGGCAAAAGCCGCGATCAGGGTCGCCGGCGGGCAGACCAGCAGATCGGCCTTGCCTGATACCCCTGCCGCACCATTGAGCATGGCGTCGAATTCGGCGGCCGCGGCCTTCAGGCCGTTCATTTTCCAGTTGCCGGCGATCAGCGGTCGGAGGGCATCGGTCATGTCAGTTTCCAGCAAATTGAGGTTTGTGCATGCGCTAGCAGAGGTACAGCAGCAGTTCCAGAGACCCGGAGCCCTTTAACGCAGCCTGGAGCAGCGGCCTGAGGCGAGGTTGCGGGGGGAAAGCCGCCACTTTATGATGGCATATCAATTTGGTGACGCGCTTTTGCGGAATCTGCATTAAGACGCGCTCCCGTTCCCTCCTGCCAAACAAGTTGGACCAAATGCTTCGAGGAATGCGCAAGGCCTCATCAAACTGGGTCGGCAAGACCATCATGGCCGTCGTGATGGGCGTGCTGATCATCAGCTTCGGCATTTGGGGCATCGCCGACATTTTCCGGGGCTTCGGGCAGTCCACACTGGCCAAGGTCGGCCACAGCGAGATTTCGCTGAACGAGTTCCGCCAGATCTACACCGACCGTCTCCAGCAGATCGGCCGCCAGTTCGGCCGCCCGCTCACCCCCGACCAGGCGCGTGCCTTCGGCCTCGACCGCCAGGTGCTGCAGCAGACGATCGCGGAAGCTGCGCTGGACGAAAACGCGCGCCAGCTTGGGCTCGGTGAGTCCGACGACCAGATCCGCCAACTCATCATGAACGACCCGAATTTTAGGGGTGTCGACGGCAAGTTCGATGCGAACCGTTTCCAGGGCCTGATCCGCAATTTCGGCTACACCGAGCAGCGTTACGTGGCCGAGCAGCGCAAGGTGGCGCTGCGCCGGCAGATCACCGGCACGATCGGTGCCGGTCTCGAGCCGCCGAAGGTCATGCTCGAAGTGGCGACGCGTTTCCAGAACGAGCAGCGCTCGATCGAGTTCGTCAGACTGGATGCCGCACAGGCAGGCCAGATCGAGGCCCCCTCGCCTGAGGCGCTCGCCGCCTATTTCGAGGACCACAAGGTCCAGTTCCGCGCGCCCGAATACCGCAAGATCGTGTTCGCAATGATCTCGCCGGAGGACATCGCGAAGTGGACCGACGTCTCCGACGAGGAGGCGAAAAAGCTGTTCGACCAGCGCAAGGACCAGCTCGGTACGCCGGAAAAGCGGCAGATCGAGCAGATCGTGTTCCCCAACCTTGCGGAGGCGCAGGCCGCGCGAGAGCGCCTGGTCGGCGGGCTCTCCTTCGAGGACCTCGGCAAGGAACGGGGACTGAGCCCATCGGACGTCAATCTTGGGCTCGTGACCAAATCCTCGCTCGAATCCGCGGTCGGCAATGCCGCCTTCGCGCTTCCCGTTGGCGAAATCAGCCAACCGATCCAGGGCCCGATTGGCGTCTCGATCGTCAAGGTGGACAAGATCGAACCGGGGACCGAAGCGAACTACGCGACGCTGGCCCCTGCCATCAAGCGCGAGATCGCCGCCGGGCGCGCGCGCACCAAGGTCGGCGAGCTCCGCGACAAGATGGAGGACGAGCGCGGCGCCGGCACGAGCGTCGCCGATGCCGCCCAGAAGCTCGGGATCACCGCCGTGACGATCGACGCCGTCGACCGCTCCGGGCGCGCACCGAACGGGCAGCCCGTCGACAACATTCCGCAGGGCCTCGACGTGGTCTCGCAGGCCTTCAACAGCGACGTCGGCGTCGACAACGACCCGATCTCTTACAAGGGCGGCTATGTGTGGTACGACGTGCTCGCCATCACGCCGTCGCGCGACCGCACTCTCGACGAGGTCCGTGACCAGGTCGAGGCTCGCTGGCGCCAGGACCAGATCGCCGCCAAGCTCAAGACCAAGGCGACCGAGATGGTGCAGAAGCTGGAAGCCGGCGGCAAGCTCGCCGATGAAGCCGCTGCGATCAACGCCAAGGTCGAGACTGCCAGCGGCTTCAAGCGCGACGATACCCCGGCCGGCGTGCCCGCGAACATCGTGGCGGCCGCCTTCCGCACCGCCAAGGACGGCGTCGGACAGGCGCCCGTGACCGGCGGCACCGAGGTGATCGTCTACCGCGTCACCGACATCGTCGATCCCACGGTCGATATCGCCTCCGACGCGGTCAAGAAGCTGAAGGAGGGCATCGACCGGTCGCTGATAGACGAGCAGGTCGCCTCCTACGTCAACAAGCTTGAAACCGAGATCGGGACCACCATTAATCAGGCCGCCTTCGCGCAAGTGACCGGCGCGAACCAGTAGGTTGAAAGCACGCGATGGACGACCTGAAATCGATCATTGGAAAAGTCGCGACCGGCGCCAGCCTGTCGCGTGAGGAAGCCGCTTCCGCCTTCGACGCGGTGATGTCCGGCGAGGCCACGCCCTCGCAGATGGGCGGCCTGTTGATGGCGCTGCGCGTGCGCGGCGAGACGGTGGAAGAGATCACCGGCGCGGTGACGGCGATGCGCTCGAAGATGCTCACCGTCGACGCGCCCGCCGATGCCGTCGACATCGTCGGCACCGGCGGCGACGGCTCCGGCTCGGTCAACGTCTCGACCTGCGCCTCGTTCATCGTCTCGGGCGCCGGCCTGCCGGTCGCCAAGCACGGCAACCGCGCGCTGTCATCGCGCTCGGGCGCCGCCGACGTGCTGGCCTCGCTCGGGGTGAAGATCGACCTCAGGCCTGAGCAGGTCGGGCGTTGCGTGCGCGAATGCGGCATCGGCTTCATGTTCGCGCCGGCTCATCATCCCGCGATGAAGAACGTCGGCCCGACCCGGGTCGAGCTCGCCACCCGCACGATCTTCAACCTGCTCGGCCCCCTGTCCAATCCGGCCGGCGTCAAGCGGCAGATGGTCGGCGTGTTCTCGCGGCAATGGGTGCAGCCGCTGGCGCAGGTGCTGAAGAATCTGGCCTCCGAATCCGCCTGGGTGGTGCACGGCTCCGACGGTCTCGACGAGATCACCCTCACCGGCCCGACCTTCGTCTCTGCACTCCACAACGGCGACATCAGGAGTTTCGAGGTGACGCCCGAGGACGCCGGCCTGTCGCGCTGCGAGCCAGGCGCCCTCAAGGGCGGCGATGCAGACGCCAATGCGATCGCCCTGCAAAACGTGCTCGATGGCAAGCCGAGCCCCTATCGCGACGTCGCGCTGCTCAACGCCGCCGCCGCCTTCATTGTCGCCGGCCGCGCCAGGGACCTCAAGGAGGGCGTCGCGATCGGCGCGAAATCGCTGGACAGCGGGGCGGCGAACGCGCGGTTGAAGCATCTGATCGCTGTCTCGAACAGCTGAGCCTGTCATGTCGGATATCCTGAGCAAGATCGAAGCCTACAAGCGCGAGGAGATCGCGGCGGCCAAGCGCGCCCAGCCGCTCTCCGCCGTCGAAGCGACAGCCAAGGCGCAAGGCGCGCCCCGCGGCTTCGTGCGCGCGATCAGGGCCAAGCACGCCAATGGCGACTACGCCCTGATTGCCGAGGTGAAGAAGGCTTCGCCCTCCAAGGGGCTGATCCGCGCCGATTTCGATCCGCCGCTGCTGGCCAAGGCCTACGAAGCCGGCGGAGCGGCCTGCCTGTCGGTGCTGACGGACACGCCCTCGTTCCAGGGCCATCTCGACTTCATGGTGGCGGCGCGCGCGGCGACCTCGCTCCCCGTTCTGCGCAAGGATTTTCTGTTCGACACCTATCAGGTCGTCGAGGCGCGCGCCCATGGCGCCGACTGCATTCTCATCATCATGGCCGCGCTCGATGATGCGACCGCCAAGGACCTCGAAGACGCCGCGATCGCCTATGGCATGGACGTGCTGATCGAGATCCATGATCGCGCCGAGCTCGACCGGGCGCTGAAGCTGCGCTCGCCGATGATCGGGGTCAACAACCGCAATCTGCGTACGTTCGAGACCACGCTTGCGACCAGCGAGATGCTGGCGCCGCTGATCCCGCGGGAACGGCTGATGGTCGGCGAGAGCGGCATCTTCACGCCTGGCGACCTCGCCCGGCTCGAGCGCGTCGGCATGTCGACCTTCCTGGTCGGCGAGAGCCTGATGCGGCAGGCCGACGTGACTGCCGCGACGCGCACGCTGCTCGCGCGCGAGACCAAGCCCCGCGCCACAGGCACGCGCTGACATGGCGCGTAAGCCCGCGAAGTCCAAGCCTTCGAAGAGGGCGAGCCCTGCCCTCACCCATATCGGCGCCTCCGGCGAGGCGCGGATGGTCGACGTCTCGGCCAAAGCCGCGACCGAGCGGCTCGCCGTCGCCGAAGGGCGCGTGGTCATGGAACAGGCGACGCTCGATCTGATCATCTCAGGCAATGCCAAGAAGGGCGACGTGCTCGGCACCGCGCGCATCGCCGGCATCATGGCGGCGAAACGTACCTCGGAGCTGATCCCGCTCTGCCATCCCCTGGCGCTGTCGAAGGTTACTCTGGACATCGCGCCAGATCCGAAGCTGCCGGGTTGCGTCGTCCGCGCCAGCGTCAAGGTGACCGGCCCCACCGGCGTCGAGATGGAGGCGCTGACGGCCGTCTCGGTCGCCTGCCTCACCATCTACGACATGATCAAGGCGGTGGAGCGCGGCGTGCGCATCGAGGGCATCCACCTCGTCGAGAAGCTCGGCGGCAAGTCCGGCCACTACCGCGCCTGATCTCTCACTTCGACGTGCCGGTCGATTCCCTCAGCGCGACCGCTTGCGGGGTCCGTGCGCCATGCGCGTCCAGCGCATTTGCGTGCCGGGGTTCAGGGCGCATTAACCGTACTTCCTAACGTCACCTCCACATCATCCCCGTAAACCGACGGATGTTACAGGGATCGCTTGATGACCCTGACGTGTGCACGGCAACGATTGACATGATGACGGGATACGGCAGTCGCCTGCTTGACCACGCCTTCGTGCGTAGCGGACCGATCCGCTGGCTCGTGGTGGGCGGCACACTCCTGATCGCGGCGATCGCCGTCGGCGCGGTGCTGATGGCGCAGAATTTCCGTGAGCGCGCGCTGCGCAACTCCGGCCGCGAGCTGGAGAACACCGTGCTGCTGCTCGCCCATCATTTCGATCAGCAACTCCAGGACTTCGCTGTCATCCAGAGGGATTTCGTCGATCACGTGCGGGCCATCGGCGTCGCCGATGCAGACGACTATCGCAAACGCCTCGCCGGCCAGGACACCCACCGGATGCTGCGCTCGAAAATCGAAGCGCTGCCTGATATCGGCGGCGTCAACGTCATTGACGACGAAGGCAACGTGATCAATTCGTCCATGACATGGCCGTCTCCGAAAGTGAACGTTGCCGATCGTGCCTATTTTCGTACGTTCAAATACGATCCTCAGGCGCCCGACGTTCTGATCGAGCCGCTTCACAGCCGGATCTCCGGCCAATGGACGATTCTGATCGTGCGCAAGATCGTCGGACCGAACGGCGAATTCCTCGGCGTCGTCGGACGCGGCATCGAGCCTGCCGGGTTCGAGAAGTTCTTCGCCTCCGTCGTGCTCGGCGAAGGCGCGACGATCTCGATGCTGCACCGGGACGGAACGCTGCTCGCCCGTTATCCCCATTCCAGCGAATTGATGGGGCGAAACTTCAAGACCGGCTCGTTCGAGCAGCAGAGGGTTTTCGGCCTGGATCACTTTGCCGGCCGATTTGTCAGTCCCGTCGACGGCGAGGACCGGCTGATCTCCGCGCGTGCCCTGCCCCATTTCCCGATCCTGATGATGGCCACGACGACGCGGGCGGCGGCCCTGACGGACTGGCGCGAGCAGATCGGCATCCTGATCTCCATCGCCGGCGCTTCCGCGCTCGCCATCGCCGGCGTGCTGATCGCGATCGTGCGCAAACTGCTGGAGCAGCACCGCATGTCACGGGAGCGGCTGACGCTGGAGAAGCAGCGCCTCGACCGCGCCGTCAACAACATGACCCAGGGCCTCCTGCTGTTCGACGCCTCGCAGCAGCTCGTGGTGTGCAACCAGCGCTATATCGAAATGTACGGGCTGGCGCCGGAGGTCGTGAAGCCGGGCTGCAGCTTCCGCGACATCATCGCGCACCGCAAGCAAACCGGCTCGTTCATCGGCAACGTGGACCAGTATGTCGCCCTCGTGCTGCGCGACATCCATGTCCGCAACTCCATGGTTTTCGATACCGCCGACGGCCGCTCGATCCAGATCGTCAACGAGCCGCTCGCCGATGGCGGCTGGGTCGCGACCCATGAGGATATCACCGAACGCCGCCGCATAGAGGAACGCATCACCCACCTCGCGCACTACGACGCGCTGACCGATTTGCCGAACCGCACCATATTCCACGAACATCTGCGCGCGGAGCTCGCCGCCATAGCGGACGGCGAAGAGCTCGCGGTGCACTACATCGATATCGACGAGTTCAAGGGCGTCAACGACGCACTCGGCCATCTCGTCGGCGACGAGCTGTTGAAATCGGTAGCCGAGAGCCTCCGCCGCTGCGCAGGCCCGACCGACTTCGTGGCACGGCTCGGGGGCGACGAATTCGCGATCGTGCAGAGCGCGGTGTCCTCGCAGGACCAGGTCAGCGAGCTCGTTGCACGGGTGTTCGCCTCGATCCGTGCGCCGTTCGACTGCATGGGCCATCACCTCACCACCGATGCCAGCATCGGAATCGCGCTGGCGCCGGGACACGGCACCGCGCTGGACCAGCTCCTGAAGAATGCGGACATGGCGATGTACGCCGCCAAATCCGCCGGCCGCCGCACCTATCGCTTCTTCGAGCCGGAGATGGACGCCAAGGTGCGCCAGCGGCGCCAGCTGAAAAACGATCTTCGCCAGGCCATCGCTGTCGGCGGGCTCGAAGTCTTTTACCAGCCCTGCCTGAGCCTCAAGGACGATCGCATCACCGGTTGCGAGGCGCTGGTGCGCTGGCGTCATCCCGAACGCGGCATGGTCTCGCCGGCCGAGTTCATCCCGATCGCGGAGGACACCGGGCTGATCAACGAGATCGGCGAATGGGTGCTGGCGACCGCCTGCCGCGACGCGGCCGGCTGGCCCGACGACATCCGCCTCGCTGTCAACGTCTCCCCGGTGCAGTTCAAGAGCGGCACCCTGGCGCTGAAGATCATGGCGGCGCTGGCCGCCTCCAACCTGCCGGCGAGCCGGCTCGAGCTCGAGATCACCGAGGCCGTGCTGATCCGCGACGACGACACCGCGCTTGCGATCCTGCACCAGCTTCGCGCCATCGGTGTCCGCATCGCGCTCGACGATTTCGGCACCGGCTACTCCTCCCTGAGCTATCTGCATCGCTTCCCGTTTGACAAGATCAAGATCGATCGCTGCTTCGTCAGCGACATCGCCGGCCCCGACGGCTCCGCCAGCATCGTGCAGGCCGTGGTGAATCTCGCCAGCGCTCGCCGCATGGCGACCACGGCCGAAGGCGTCGAGACCGAGGAGCAGCAGCGGCTGTTGCGCGCGCTCGGCTGCACCGAAATGCAGGGCTATCTGTTCAGCGCCGCAAAGCCGGCCGACAAGGTGCTGGAGCTGTTCGCGCTCCACCGCAGCCGCCTCGCGCAGCGTGGCGGCAGTGAAGGTAGGCGCCGCGAGGCGGGCTAGACTTCACAAGAGAGCGCGTCCGGCGCAGCTCGGCTGAAACGAATTCACCCGGGAGTGGACATCCACTCCCGGGCGATCTCTTAAGCGCGCAAGGGCCACTAAGCCTAGTTCGGCACCGTCGTCTTCGGGGCCGGCTTCGCGGCCGCTGCATTGACGGTGACGCCGTGCAGGAAGTCGAAGGCAGCGTGCAGCGCCTTGTCGTCCTTCTCCTCCGGCGGAACGTAGGATTGGGAGCCCGTCTGCTCCTTGCCGTCGGCGGCCTGCAGATGGCCGCGCATCTGCGACTCCGCCATGGTGTCCATCCGGCCCTTCAGCTCGGGCGGGACGTCCTGGAGAATCTCGATGTCGGGCGCAATGCCCTGGGCCTGGATCGAGCGGCCCGACGGCGTGTAGTAGCGCGCGGTGGTCAGCGCCAGCGCGCCGTTGCCGGCGCCGAGCGGGATGATGGTCTGCACCGAGCCCTTGCCGAACGAGCGCGTGCCGATCAGGGTCGCACGCTTGTGGTCATGCAGCGCGCCGGACACGATCTCGGAGGCCGAGGCCGAGCCGCCGTTGATCAGGACCACCAGCGGCTTGCCCTTGATGAGATCGCCGCCATGGGCGGTGAAGCGCTGGGTCTCCTCGGGATTGCGGCCGCGGGTCGAGACGACCTCGCCGCGCTGCAAGAACGCGCTCGACACCGACACGGCCTGGTCGAGCAGGCCGCCCGGATTGTTGCGCAGGTCCACGACGTAGCCGACGAGCTTGTCCTGCGGGACATCCTTGGAGATCGAGGCGATCGCCTTCTTCAGGCCATCGGTGGTCTGCTCGTTGAAGGAGGTGATGCGGATGTAGCCGATGTCGCCGTTCTCGACGTGGAAGCGCACCGGGCGCACATGGATGATCTCGCGCTTGATCGCGACATCGAGCGGGGCGTCGGCGCCCTTGCGCAAGATGGTGAGCTTGGTCTGGGTATCGACCGGTCCCTTCATCTTGTTGACGGCCTGCTCGAGCGTCATGCCCTGCACCGCGTCGCCGTCGATCTTGCTGATGAGATCGCCGGACATGATGCCGGCCTTGGACGCCGGCGTGTCGTCGATCGGCGAGACGACCTTGACCAGGCCCTCCTCCATCGTGACCTCGATGCCGAGCCCGCCGAATTCGCCGGAGGTGGTCTCCTGCATCTCGGTCCAGGCCTTGGCGTTCATGTAGCGTGAATGCGGGTCGAGCGAAGTTACCATGCCCGTGATCGCGCCTTCGATCAGCTTGGCATTGTCGGGCTTCTCGACATAGCTCGCCTTCACCCGCTCGAACACTTCCCCGAACAGGTTGAGCTGGGAATAGGCATCATCCGTACCCGCCGCCGCCCGTGCCGCCCACAGCCCGCCCTGCGGACCGGATACGAGGAGGGTCAGGCAAGCTCCGGTGAGCGCGCCCAGGGGGAACAGCAGGGTTTTCCGCATGGAATGGGTGGCCTTTTCGCTTAGCGGTTCTTTTTGAGGCTTGGCAGCCGCCATGCAAATGGCGATCCAAGCCGGTTCTCACAATATCATTCTGGTTTCTTCAAGGCCGGCCTGCCACGCCGGCGGGTACGCGGTAAAAATCCCTTCGCCCTGAACCTAAACATTTGGCAACGTTCGGAAGACCGGCCCCGGGAGAGCGGGAATCGGCCGCCGAGCCACGCCTCGCAGCTATGCGATTTTAGGATGGTTTTGGAGGGCCGAACCGGATAGGCGATGGCATAAGGCTTCAAATTCTCGGGAGGACAACAATGAACGAAGCGCTCCGGCCGGAACGGAACGTCGAACTCGGCGCCAGCAACGAGCCGTTCCAGAACCTGCACGAGTTCATCCGAAAGGCCCGCGCCAATCTCAACCAGAATGCCTGGGACTACATCGTCGGCGCGGCCGAGACCGAAACCACGATGCGCCGCAACCGGATGGCATTGGACGAGATCGCCTTCCGCCCGCGCGTGCTGCGCGACGTGCGGAAGGTCGACGGCTCGGTCGAGCAGTTCGGCCGCAGGATGCGCCTGCCCGTGGTGCTCGCGCCCGTCGGCGCGCTGGAGATCTTCGATCCGCACGGTGCGGCGAGCGTTGCACGCGCCGCCGGCAGCTTCGGGGCGTCGCACATGCTCAGCTCCGTCTCCGAGCCAGGCCTGGAAAAGACCGCCGAAGCCGCTCCCGATGCGCTGCGCATGTATCAGCTCTATGTCCGCGGCGATGACGCGTTCGTTGCCGACGTCGTCAGCCGCGCCGAGAAGGCCAATTATGCGGCCTTCTGCCTGACCGTCGACACCGCCCATTACAGCCGACGCGAGCGCGACATTGCCAAGCGCTATGTACGCGAGAGCCGCCTGCGCGCCACCGGCGGCGATTTCCAGAAGGGACTGGAATGGCGGACCGTGAAGATGATCAAGGACAAGTTCAGGATTCCGCTGATACTCAAGGGTATCGCCACGGCCGAGGACGCGCAGATCGCGGTCGATCACGGCGTCGAGTGGATCTACGTCTCCAACCACGGCGGACGCCAGCTCGATCACGGCCGCGGCGCCATGCATGTGCTGCCCGAGATCGTCGATGCCGTGAAGGGTCGCGCCCGGATCATGGTCGACGGCGGCATCTGCCGCGGCACCGACATCGTCAAGGCGATCGCCGCCGGCGCCGACCTCGTCGGCATCGGCCGGCTGCAATGCTGGGCGCTGGCCGCCGCCGGCGAAACTGGTGTGGCGCGCATGCTGGAACTACTGGAGGACGAGGTGCTGCGCTGCCTCGGTCTGCTGGGCGCCACCTCGTTCGCCGAGGTCAACAAATCCTGCCTGCACCCGGCCACAGCAACCAACGCGCCGAGCGTGTTCAGCGCGTTCCCGCTGTTCGACCACGAGCCTTACCGGTACTGACGCAATGACTTCGCTTTCTCCCGGCAGCGCGGATGCGCTTCTGTTCGACCTCGGGCGCGTGGTGCTCGACATCGATTTCTCCAAGGCGATCGCCTGCTGGGCACAACACGCGGGGTGCAAGCCCGAAGCCATCGTCGCGCGCTATGTGCGCGACAGCGAGGCCTATCGGCTGCACGAGGTCGGCAAGCTCAGCGACGAGGACTATTTCGCCTCGTTGCGCGCCTCGCTCGGCATCGGCATTTCGGATGCGCAATTCCTCGAGGGATGGAATGCGATCTTCGCCGGCGAGATGCCCGAGATCGCGGAGCTGCTGCCGCGCGCGGCGAAACGGATGCCGCTCTATGCGTTCTCGAACACCAATCGGCCCCATGTGGACCATTTCTCGAAGGAATATGCCGACCTGCTTGGCCATTTCCGCGAGATGTATCTGTCCTCCAGCATCGGCCTGCGCAAGCCGGACGCCGAAGCCTTCGACCATGTCGTCGCCGCAATGGGCATACCGGCAAACCGGATCGTGTTCTTCGATGACCTTGCCGAGAACATCGAAGGCGCGCGGGCCCGCGGATTGCAGGCCGTGCACGTGACGTCGCCCCTCGACGTCGGGCATGCACTGAAGGAGCTGGGGATCTGATCTGGCGGCTCCGATCTTTCAGGGCGGCGGCTGCAGGAACTATTTCGCCCAAAGATGTGGAACCAACTCACTTTGTGCATTTTTATACAGAGTTCCGGGAACGAATGCCTGCTTCCGGGACTCATGAGTCCGTTGGGAATTCTACATCGGACGGACGTATCGACGTGTTGGGCAAAACCTATCTCACCAGGCAGGCCTCCCTGCTGATGAAATTCGCCAGAACCACCTCGGATTCTGAGCTTTCCGCCAAGCTGATCAGCAAGGCTGCCGATCTGAAGGCCCAGGCCGATCCGATGCCCGACAGGGATCAAGGGCTCCAAGCACCGGACGTGACGTCGAACGTGGATCCGACGAGGTCGTGATCCGCACGGGCGTGACGGCCAAAGGCATGCGGCTCCGCGGCAACAACGCCTGATTGCCGCCTTTCTCTGCTTGTTCCCGCTCTGAAACTGCGCTCCTATGCTGCATTGCAACTCGTGGAGGTTGAAATGCGCGCCGGCGTGCTTTCGAAGGACGCCGTATTGGACCTCGTGGGGGCGATCTACGACGCTGCGGTCGAACAGGGGCGCTGGTCGAGCGTGATGGAGCGCATCGATGAGCCGTAGGCGGTCGCGTACTGTTTGGCATCTACGCCCCGGCAACGGTCTTTCGAGCCTGCTGTCGCCGCGCATCGATCCCGCCCGCGTGCACGATCTGCTTGGCTGGGCGCCGCGCAATCCTTTGTTGCCGCTCAGCGTCGGCAGGACGCCGGGCGCGCAGTCATCTGTCGAAGATTTTTGACAAGACCGGCGTCAGCCGGCAGGCCGAGCTGGTGCGGCTGTTGATGCAGAAGTAGCTCACGTCAGCGCCCGCTTACCATTTTGCCTCGCGGCGCGCTCTCGGCTAGAACGCTTGCCGCAACGTGATCATTGCCTCGCCCAAGCAGGAGCTTTCACCCGTGGCCCTCATGCCGGTTTCCGACGCGCTCGCCGCGGTGCTTGGCGGCGCGGAGCCGCTGCCGGAAGAAATGATTGCCCTCGATGAGGCCTTCCATCGCGTGCTTGCGCGCGATGTCGCGGCGCGGCGCACGCAACCGCCGCAAGCGATGTCAGCGATGGATGGCTATGCCGTCCGCGCGGCAGACGCGGCAAGGGTGGACGCGCAGCTCACCGTCATTGGAGAGGTCGCGGCCGGACGGCCCTTCGCGGGAGCTGTCGGCGCTGGTGAAGCGGTACGAATCTTCACCGGCGGCGTCGTTCCCGATGGCGCGGACGCCGTCGTCATCCAGGAGGACACGGTCACAGACGGCAAGCGCGTCACGATCAAAGAGGCTGCGACTCGCGGCCGGCACATCCGCCCCGCAGGCATCGACTTTCACGAAGGCGACGTGCTGCTCCGTCAGGGGACCCGATTGACCGATCGCGGGCTCGCGCTCGCAGCCGGCATGAACCACCCGCAGCTTCCCGTTCGCCGCCGTCCGAAGGTCGCGATCCTCGCCACCGGCGACGAGCTGGTGATGCCGGGCACCACCCCCGGTCATGGCCAGATCGTCTATTCCAACGGCTATGCCCTGCACGCGCTCGCCCGCAGCGAGGGCGCCGACACAATCGACCTTGGCGTCGCCGCCGATACGCTCGAAGCCACCACCGCGGGCATCCGCCGCGCGCGCCAGTCCGGCGCCGACATCCTGATCACGACCGGCGGCGCCTCGGTCGGCGACCACGATCTGGTGCAGCAGGCGCTCCAGGACGAAGGCACCTCGATGGCGTTCTGGAAGATCGCGATGCGGCCGGGAAAGCCGATGATGCACGGGCGGCTCGGGGCCATGCGCGTGATCGGCCTGCCTGGCAATCCCGTGTCATCCTACGTGTGCGGTTTCCTGTTCATGGTGCCGCTGATTCGCGCGCTCTCAGGCCATTCGCTGGTTCATCACTGCCGTGAACGCGCGGTGCTCGGGCGCGATGTCCGCGCCAACGACCAGCGCGAGGATTACCTCCGCGCGCGTCTCGAAGTACGCGACGATGGCACGCTCATCGCCGTTCCCGTCGATCATCAAGACTCCTCGCTGCTTGCGAATCTCGCTGCGGCACAGGCACTTCTCGTGCGCCCGCCGTTCGCGCCCAAGGCCGAAGCGGGAGCGCCTTGCGAGGTGCTGCGACTGCCTGTTTGAACACAGAGTTCGCAACCGTTCCGCGAACTTTGTCGCGTTCACGGTAAATTAAGCAGTTGCGGAACATGTATCGAACATATAGTGTCCGTTCATGATTTGTTTCGAGCATGTAACGGCTTGTCGCTGACTTCAGCGTCTCGGAATCGAACGACATCGTCAGGGGGATTTTGGTCGAGATGTTAACGCGCAAACAATACGAGCTCCTGCGGTTCATCAGCGAGCGGCTGAAGGAAAGCGGCGTGCCGCCCTCCTTCGACGAGATGAAGGACGCGCTCGATCTGCGTTCGAAGTCGGGCATCCACCGCCTGATCACCGCGCTCGAGGAGCGTGGCTTCATCCGCCGCCTGCCGAACCGCGCCCGCGCGATCGAAGTGATCAAGCTGCCCGAGCTCCAGGCCGCCGCCGGCAACCGCCGCGGCTTCACCCCGAGCGTGATCGAGGGCAATCTCGGCAAGGTGCGCACGACATCGAGCCCGCCCGCCGACGAGGGCGAGCGCCCCGTCGCAGTGCCGGTGATGGGCCGCATCGCGGCTGGTACGCCGATCGAGGCGCTGCAGACCCGCAGCCACACCATCAGCGTCCCGCCGGACATGCTCGGCGCAGGCGAGCACTACGCACTCGAAGTGCGCGGCGATTCGATGGTCGATGCCGGCATTCTCGACGGCGACATGGCGCTGATCCAACGCAACGAGAGTTGCGACACCGGCGATATCGTGGTCGCGCTGATCGACGACGAGGAAGCCACCCTGAAGCGCTTCCGCCGCCGCGGCGCCTCCATTGCGCTCGAGCCGGCGAATGCCGCCTATGAAGTCCGGATCCTCCCGCCCAACCGGGTGAAGATCCAGGGCAAGTTGATCGGGCTGTACCGGAAGTACTAAGCGCTCTCGCGCGAGCAAACGATGGAGCGGACGATTGTCCGCTCCGGCTGTATAGTCTTTCTGGTTTTGCACAGATTATCCGGCCATCTCTCCAGCGCTAAATCCTCGGCAGGCTGCAACGAAGCGAAGCCTTCATTGCTTCAAAGGCCTTGAGACCGAGGAGACCACCATGCGCAAGATCATCCTGAGCACCGTCACGACCGCGCTGATCGCCGCGTCAGCGCCGAATGCCTTCGCCGCGCAACCGCAGCATCACCTCCGCAAGGCGCAGCAAGCGACAAGCCAGCAATCCCGCAACGCCCTCAACTCCGTCCAGCAGTCGGCCTGGCCATATTCGGGCTGGTCGGCACCGGCCGGACATTGATGCTGCGGATATTGATGCAGAAGGTCCGCCGAATGCACCGGAGCAGGCTTTGTTCCTAGGCGTTCGGGAAAGATATTGTGATTATCGCCAGCGGACCCAAGCCGCAGATTTGCCTACAACCAAGCAGAGCCTCGCAGACTTACACTCTGATAGAGGCCTGTGCCTCCAGGACAGAGGCGCGGGTTGCTATCCTGATAGAGGAGCACCCGATGTGTGACTATAGCCTGCATGCCGTCGCAACGCGTCCCGCAGAAGTCGGCGAGACGATCGTCACGACAACATTCCGCGGCACCTCGACACGCGGCTTCGCCTCCGAAGCCGACATGTCCGTCGCGGTCTGCCTGCTGCCGGGAACGGAGCTCGCCTTCGCCGATAACGTCCGCTACGACAACAGGTGGATCTGGACGCGCACCGTCAACTCGCGCGTCGGCAAGTTCGGCAAGATCGATCCGCACGTTCCCGATCGTCATCACGACGCGATCGAATTCCCCGATGGCAAATATGTCTTGGTGACCCAGCTCGTCGAAGGCCAGCGCGCCACCGTTCTGCAACTGCCCGTGACCCAGCCGCTCGGCGAGCGCGAGCACAAGCCGCAGATCATCGCCGACAGTCGTCCGACACCGCCGCGTCTGCCGATCGGCTGAAAGACCGGTTTTAGTCCTCGGCCTGGAAGTCGGCCTCCGACGGAGTTGCGTCCCGAGCGCGTGGCGCCGCCGACCGTGGCATGAGGGTCAGTTCGAAATCTCCTTCGCCGGCTGCCGCCGGCGACCAGGGGCGGTTTGCGCCCCTCGCCCTTACCGACTGGACCGCGAAACCGTCGCCGCGCTGCGTCAGCGCCAACGCGCCTTGTCGCGCAAGACGCGGCCGATCGACCACCATCGCGGCGCAATCCGGCGGTGCCGGCCTTGATGTCACCACCAGCGCGGCCCGAGTGCAATCATCGGCCAGCGCATCGCTGTGCAGCGCCAGCGCGATCATGCGACCATCGGCGAGTGGCGCCACGCAACCGGACTCGTCGCACGACACCCCGTCACCGAGCGCGGCACTGCCGGCATCGCGCGGGTCAGCGTCGGCCGCGAGCCACTCCTTGAGCAGAAAAGCGTCCTTGTTCGTCCTGATCAGATGCAGCTGCCCGTCCCTGCCCCGCACCGCGACGTTCTGGCCGTTACCGGCAACGAGAATGTCGGGCTGCCGAACCGACAGGGCCCAGATCGTTGCCGCCACGAGCACGAGCGCACCCGACCAGCGCAGCGGCGTGCGCAGCAGGCCCATCAGGACGAGGCCGAGGCTCGCAGCAACCAGCGGCGCAGTACCGAAGGCGGCGACATGGCCGACCGCGCCTGGCAATGCCGCCACCCAGCGCGTGACCACAATCATCCAGTCGATGCCAATCCCCATCAGCCACCAGAACACACCGTCCAGTCCGAATGGTGCTGCGAGCAATCCCAACAGCCCGGCCGGCATCACCAGCGCGGAGACCACCGGCATCGCAGCGAGATTGGCGAGCACGCCGTAGGGCGTGACGCGATGAAAGTGAAAGGCGGCGTAAGGCGTAGTGGCGAGCCCCGCGATCATCGAGGCCATGAACAACATCGCGATCTCGCGGCCGCCCCACAGCGCGATCCGCGCAGTCGTCGAATGATCGGGAGATGCAAACAGGTTCGGCATGCCGATCTGCACCAGCGCCACCAAGCCGAGCGTCGCGGCGAACGACATCTGGAAGCTCGGATGCACCAGCGCTTCCGGTGCGGCCGCGAGCACGATCAGCGCAGCCACCGCCAGCGTGCGGAACGTGATGGCGCGGCGATCCACCATCACCGCGATCAGCACCACCGCGGTCATGAAGAACGATCTCTGGGTTGCGACCTCCGCGCCCGAGAGCAGCAGATAGAATGCGGACGCGGCCAGCGCGGCTGCGGCCGACCATTTCTTGATGGGAAAACCGGCCGCAAGGCCCGGGATCAGCGCCAGCAGCGCACGAACGGTGAAGAACACGACACCGGCGACGACGGCCATGTGGTAACCGGAAATCGAGAGGACGTGGCCCAGCCCGGAGATGAACATCGCGTCGTTGACGGGCGTGGTGATCGCATCGCGGCGACCGGTCAGGAGCGCGGTCGCGATCGCCCTGTTGTCGCCATCGAGCGTGGCACGAATGCGTGCGTCGATCGCATCGCGCAGGCCCTGCATGAAAGCGGAATAACGCAAGCCCCAGCCGCCGACATCGGCAGGGGCGGACACCGTGATTGCGCCCATCGCAAAGCCGGACGCGCCGATGCCCTGGAAGAACATGTCGCGCGAAAAGTCGTAGCTGCCGGGCCGCAGCGGCGCGAGCGGCGGCATCAGCCGCGCCTTCAACTGCACGAAGCTGCCGACATCGGGCGCCGTCCCCTTGCGCACGGAGAGGCGGACGCGATCGAGCGTAACGTCGCTGCGCTGGGCCTCCATCGCGGTGACGCGCAGCACGAAGAGGTCGGTGCGTTCGCGGATGTCGCGGGTCTCGACGAAGCCCGACAGCGACACCGAATAGAGCGGCTTTGCGAGCACGGTGTGGGCGATGCGTGCTGTCTTCCAGGTCGCCAGGGCAAAGCCGGCCGCGACGGCTGCGATCAGAATCGTGGGTGCAAACAGCCGGCTCCGCCGCAACAGGATCGCACCAAGCGTCAGCGCCAGAGCCGTGGTCGCGGCGACCCACAGCACCGGTTCGTGATCGGCGGCAAAGTAGAGCGCGATACCGCAGCCGAAAGCGATGGGCACCCACGGGAACAGCCGCCCGGCGCCGGCTTCCGCCTTAGCCCATTCCCGCAGCGTCCCGACGATTGCGGGCCAGGCGCCAAAGCCCGCCGGCACGAAGCCGCCGGCCGATGCGATCCGGCCTGCCGGCCAGGTCCCGGCCAGACCCTGAGAGCGTACGGACCGGCCCTGCTCCGCCATTCCCCGGCAACCCCTGCGATATTAGATGGGCGCAGAGACTACCGGAACGTGCAGGCCGCCGAATAGCGGTACGGATCAGGAACGAAGGCGCTGGGTTTCTACTTTTCCTCTTCCATCGTCACGGCCACCTCGGCGTTGGCCGACAACCGAACCTTGTTGCCCTCGACCCCAGCGACGAGGCCCTTGTCGATGAAATGGTGATGCCCCTTGTGGCTGCCCTCGCCGCTGTCCTTCCTGGTCAGCTTGATGCGGTTGCCCTCGACGCGATCGACGGTGCCGACGTGAACGCCGTCGGCGCCGATGACGTCCATATGCTCTGCGATGTTCTGCATGGGTGGTGTCCTTGTTGGGATCCACGCCCAACGCAGCGGAGGCAGGTTCGTTCGCTCACGGGAATGACGATACCGTGTGCCGCCCCCGCGTCAGATCAGCGGTTCCTTCGCCGAGGCGTGGTGATTGACGATCTTCCAGTCGCCATCCTCGCGCATGATGACCCAGCTCATCTTGACGGCGAGACCGGAACGCTCGCCGGCGAAGCCGAACGTGATGTTGGCGCCCATGTTGATGAGGTCCGGCCCCGCCTGCGCCGCCTCCACCTCGGAGAACGCGCGCTCGGCTTGCGCCAGCGCGGCAGGCCGTTGAAATAGTCTGCGACGCCGTCCCTTCCCCGATAGAGTCTTGGATTGGAGCCGAAGAAGAATGCGTTCTTCGCATAAAGCGACGACAGTGCGGCCGCATCGAGCGTCGCGAAGCCGGCACACCATTTCGCGATGATCGCGGAAACGATGGCGTCAGCCTCACTGCTCATGCTCGCCTCTCAACCCTTGGCGACTTCCTTGGCGAACGTATCGCGCAAGCCGATGGTGCGCGAGAACACCGGTCTGGCGGGCGTCGAGTCCTTGTCGCGCACGAAGTAGCCCTGGCGCTCGAACTGCATCGGCTCGGTCGAATTGCTCTCGGCAACCGAGACCTCGACCCGCGCGTCGGAGAGGATCTCCAGCGAGCTCGGATTGAGGTCGGCCGTGAAATTCGAGGCGTCCGGGCTTGGATTGGCGAACAGCTGGTTGTAGACGCGGATCTCGGCGGGCACGGAGGTTGCTGCCGGCAGCCAATGCATGGTCGCCTTGACCTTGCGACCGTCAGGCGCGTTGCCGCCCTTGGTCGCGGGATCATAGGTGCAGCGCAGCTCCACCACCTCGCCCTTGTCGTTCTTGATCACGCCGGTGCATTTGACGAAATAGGCGTAGCGCAGCCGCACCTCGTTACCCGGCGACAGGCGGAAGAACTTCTTGGGCGGGTTCTCCATGAAGTCGTCCTGCTCGATATAGAGCTCGCGGCCGAAATTGATCTTGCGCGTGCCGGCGCTGGGATCGTCGGGATGGTTGATCGCCTCGAGCTCCTCGCTCTGCCCTTCCGGATAGTTCTCGATCACGACCTTGAGCGGCTTCAGGACCGCCATGCGGCGCTGCGCCGTGCGGTTCAGCTCCTCGCGGATGCAGAACTCCAGCATGCCGACATCGACGACGCTGTTCGCCTTGGCGACGCCGATGCGCTTGACGAATTCGCGCAAGGCCGCCGGCGGCACGCCGCGGCGGCGCATGCCCGCGATGGTCGGCATGCGCGGATCGTCCCAGCCCGCGACATGGCCGTCGCGAACGAGCTGGGTCAGCACGCGCTTGGACAGCAGCGTGTAAGTCAAATTGAGCCGCGCCATCTCGTACTGATGCGGCGTGGACGGCACCGGCAGCTTCTCGATGAACCAGTCGTAGAGCGGGCGGTGATCCTCGAACTCCAGCGTGCAGATCGAATGCGTGATGCCCTCGATCGCGTCCGACTGGCCGTGGGCGTAATCGTAGCTGGGATAGATGCTCCACTTGGTGCCGGTGCGCGGATGGTGCGCATGCAGGATGCGGTACAGCACGGGGTCCCGCAGATTGATGTTGCCCGCGGACATGTCGATCTTGGCCCGCAGCACGCGCGCGCCGTTCGGGAATTCGCCCGCCTTCATGCGCCGGAACAGGTCGAGATTCTCATCCACGCTGCGGTCGCGGAACGGCGAGTTCTTGCCGGGCTCGGTCAGCGTGCCGCGCGAGGTGCGGATCTCCTCCTGGGACTGGTCGTCGACGTAAGCCAGCCCGTCGCGGATCAGCTTCTCCGCCCATTCATACAAGCGATCGAAATAGTCCGAGGCGTAGAACAGGTTCTTGCCCCAATCGTAGCCGAGCCAGTGCACGTCGGCCTGGATGGAATCGATATATTCCTGCTCTTCCTTGACCGGGTTGGTGTCGTCGAAGCGCAGATGGCAGCGGCCGGGAAATTCCTGGGCGATGCCGAAATTGAGCGCGATCGACTTGGCATGGCCGATATGCAGGTAGCCGTTCGGCTCCGGCGGGAACCGGGTCACGATCTCCTTGTATTTGCCCTGATCGAGATCGGCCTGGATGATGTCACGAATGAAATCGCGCCCACCCTCACTCGCCACCGGTTCTGTGCTCATCCTAAAATCCTGTAGGGAAATCAGCGGTCCTTCTGCCAAATTCGCGTGGCCCCGCCAAGGGCTAAGCAAGGCCTCAAGCCGTCCGCCGCCGGGCTTTAGTTATGTCCCGTACCTGCTATACACCACCGCTTCCAATGCATAGGCCCTGCCAAGAATGACCGATTCCGTTGTCACGCGCTTTGCGCCCTCTCCGACCGGCTTCCTCCATATCGGGGGCGCCCGCACGGCGCTGTTCAACTGGCTCTATGCGAAGAAGCACGGCGGCAAGATGCTGCTGCGGATCGAGGACACCGACCGTGAGCGCTCCACCGAGGCCGCGATCGGCGCCATCCTCGACGGGCTGAAGTGGCTGGAGCTCGGCTGGGACGGCGAGGTCATCTACCAGTTCAGCCGCGCCGCCCGCCACCGGGAGGTGGCCGAGCAGCTGCTCGCCGACGGCAAGGCCTATCGCTGCTACGCCACCGCCGAGGAGCTTGCCGCCATGCGCGAGAAGGCGCGCGCGGAAGGGCGCACCCGGCTCTATGACGGGATGTGGCGCGACCGCGATCCGGCGACGGCTCCATCCGACGTCAAGCCGACCATCCGCCTGCGCGCGCCGCAGACCGGAGAGACCGTGATCGAGGACCAGGTGCAGGGCCGCGTGGTCTGGCAGAACGAGAACCTCGACGATCTCGTGCTGTTGCGCGGCGACGGCAATCCGACCTACATGCTCGCGGTGGTCGTCGACGACCACGACATGGGCGTCACCCACGTGATCCGCGGCGACGACCATCTGATCAACGCCGCGCGCCAGAAGCAGATCTATGATGCCATGGGCTGGGCGTTGCCGAGCATGTCGCACATCCCCCTGATCCACGGACCTGACGGCTCCAAGCTCTCCAAGCGGCACGGCGCGCTCGGCGTGGACGCCTACCGTGCCATGGGATACCTCCCGGCCGCGCTGCGCAACTACCTCGTCCGGCTCGGCTGGAGCCATGGCGACCAGGAGATCTTCTCGACCGAGGAGATGATCGCCGCGTTCGACCTCGCCAGCGTCGGCCGCGCTGCTGCCCGGTTCGACTTCGCCAAGCTGGAAAACCTCAACGGCCACTACATCCGCCACGCCGACGATCAATCGCTCGTGAAGATGTTCGAGGACGTGCTGGATCATGTCGTGCCCGCCCGCGACGAGATTAAGGCCAAGTTAAACGACACCACGCGGGCCCAGCTTCTCAAGGCCATGCCGGCCCTGAAAGAGCGCGCCAAGACGCTGCTCGAGCTGATCGACGGCGCCTATTTCATCTTCGCCGACCGTCCGCTGCAGCTCGACGCCAAGGCGGCGGCGCTGCTGACGCCTGAGAACCGCAAGCTGATCGGCCAGCTGCATTCCGCGCTGGAGAATGTCGAGACCTGGAGTGGCGCCTCGACGGAGGCCGCGCTCCGCACCTTTGCCGAGGAAAACAGTCTTAAGCTCGGCGCAGTTGCCCAGCCCTTGCGCGCGGCGCTGACCGGGCGCACGACGTCACCCGGTATATTTGAGGTTTTGGACGTCCTGGGACGCCAGGAAAGCCTCGCCCGGCTTAACGACCAGGCTACGACGTAAGTAGGCTATGCAAGCGGCCATCTTGCAGCGCACACAGCAATAATATACCCATCTTGCCGCACATTCTGGAACATCCGGCCTGCCCCATAATCTCCCTTGGGGGACTCCGGCTCCGGCCCGTTTCACCATACATCGGGGACCTCTGATGGACGCAAAAGAAAGCCCAAAGACCGCGACGCTGACGGTTGGAAATAAGAACTACGATCTCCCGATCCTCAGCGGCAGCGTCGGGCCCGATGTCGTCGATATCGGCAAGCTTTACGGCCAGTCCGGCCTGTTCACCTACGATCCCGGCTTCACTTCGACGGCGAGCTGCCAGTCCAAGATCACCTACATCGATGGTGACGCGGGCGTGCTGGAATACCGCGGCTATCCGATCGAGCAGCTCGCCGAGCACGGCGACTTCCTGGAGACCTGCTATCTGCTGCTCTACGGGAATCTGCCGACCGCCGCCCAGAAGAAGGATTTCGACTACCGCGTGACCCATCACACGATGGTGCACGAGCAGATGGCCCGGTTCTTCCAGGGCTTCCGCCGCGACGCCCATCCGATGGCGATCATGGTGGCCGCCGTCGGCGCGCTCGCCGCGTTCTATCACGACTCCACCGACATCAACGATCCCAAGCAGCGCATGATCGCCTCCATGCGCATGATCGCGAAGATCCCGACGCTGGCGGCGATGGCCTACAAGTACACGGTCGGCCAGCCCTTCGTGTATCCGAAGAACTCGCTCGGCTTTGCCGAGAACTTCCTCAACATGTGCTTCGCGGTGCCTTGCGAGGACTACAAGGTCAGCCCGGTGCTGGCCGACGCGCTGGAGAAGATCTTCATCCTGCACGCCGACCACGAGCAGAACGCCTCGACCTCGACGGTACGCATCGCCGGCTCCTCGGGCGCCAATCCGTTCGCGTGCATCGCAGCCGGCATCGCCTGCCTCTGGGGCCCGGCGCATGGCGGCGCCAACGAGGCCGCGCTGAACATGCTCTATCAGATCGGCACGGTCGACAAGATCCCCGAGTTCATCGCCAAGGTGAAGGACAAGAACTCTGAAGTCCGCCTGATGGGCTTCGGTCACCGCGTCTACAAGAACTACGATCCGCGCGCCAAGATCATGCAGAAGATGTGTCACGCCGTGCTCAAGGAGATGGGCCATGGCGACGATCCGATGCTGAAGGTGGCGCTGGAGCTCGAGAAGATCGCGCTCAGCGACCAGTACTTCATCGACCGCAAGCTCTACCCGAACGTCGACTTCTACTCGGGCATCACGCTGAAGGCGATGGGCTTCCCGGTCTCGATGTTCACCGTGCTGTTCGCGGTCGCCCGCACCGTCGGCTGGATCAGCCAGTGGAGCGAGATGATCGAGGATCCGCAGCAGAAGATCGGCCGTCCGCGCCAGCTCTACACCGGCGTCGCCCGCCGCGACTACGTCGCGATCAACGATCGCAAGTAAGTCTTCAGCCGACACGGCTCTCGAGACGGCGCCATCTTACGATGGCGCCGTTTTCGTTTGGCAAGACCACAGGAAGATAAGCAAAGCACGGGGCGAGCGGATGCGGATCACCAACCCGGTCGATGGATGGTTAGAGGTCGTGGCCTGCTCGCCCTTCCCTGATGCGGGCGGCGAGATGGTTCTTTACCCCCGGTGCGAGATGGACGGGGTCATCACCGCCGAACGTCTCGCGGCGACAGCCGTACATTACAGCGGCTATGACGTCCCCAAGACGAAATGGCCGCGCCACGGGATGATGCTCCCCGTGACCGTGGATCTCGCCGATCCCACGCGTTTCAGGATCGAATGGGACTTGGTGCCGACCGGGCCCGAAGCCGCCGACAAGCTTGCGGCGCAATTGCGCGGCGAGCCAGAGGCGGCCGCCGGCGGCCGTCGCCCGTTCCCTCGCGTCTGGCGCGAGACGGTGCATGCCGCAGCATCGCCGTCGCTGGTCAACGGCCTGACGCCACAGCAGACGGAGATCGCGCTGGCAGGCGGTGCCGCAGCCCTCGGCCTGGTCCCCACCATCGCAACGGTCTTGACCGCGTGTGAGGCTGGGCCGAGCAGTGCGCCCGGCGGGACGTGGGACATCACGGTCCGCGTGAGCGATCCCGACGGCGGACCAGGCTGGGAAGCGGTCACGCGCATGTCATTCAGCAGCCCGGACCGCCGGAAACGCCGCACGGCTCCCGGACGCGAGTTGCCCGTCCTGGTCGACCCGGCCAACCGCAAGCGGATCCTCGTCGACGTCGCGCGCCTCTCCTGACCTTGCTGCTACGCACAACAACAAGTCGACGCGTTGCACCCGCAAGCGCTTGACAGGCGAAAGGCTCCGCGCGCAAATTCTTACACTAAGTAAGAATGACGTCAGGGACGGAAATGTCGGAGCAGCCGAGAAGTCGGCGGCAGACGCGCGCTGCCATTTTGACTCACCTGCTTCAGTCGGGAGGCTCGTTCCGGCCGCCGCTGGCCAAGGCCGTGCGCCTGTCGGAAGCGAGCCTGTCGCGCATCCTGTTTGACCTGAAAGCCGAAGGCCTGATCGAGGAAATCAGGCGCCCTGCCCCTTATGTCGGCGGCCCGACCGGCCTCGTCTCGCTGGATGGGACCGTCGCGCTCGCGGGCCTCGAGCTCACCAGCCAGCACCTCAGCGTCGGCGTCGGCGGCCTTGCGGGCGAGCTGCATTACAGCGAGCGAGTGCCGTTGCCGAAAAGAATGACATCCGAGTCCGTTGGCCGGGTGTTTCGCGAAGCGCTGACGTTGCTGCGCGAGTGGACGCGGCGGCGGCGCATCAGCCTCGCACAGATCGGCGTCACCATTCCGGGCCTCGGCCGGCTGAGCGTATCGGGCAACCCGATCATTCCCTGTGACGTCGAACGCATCGGCCAGATGTTCGGCGAATTGTTCACGGACGTCCCGGTCGCCTTCGCCAATTCGGTGGTGGCGCACGCGACCTTTCATCGTTGTCGCACGCACAATTATCCATTCAGCGATGCGCATCTGTTCGTATTTGTCGGCCAGGGCGTCGCGGGGACGTGGATGGATGATCCGAACGAGGGCGATGCGCTCGAGCCGGTCGAGCTTGGCCACATGGTGTTCGAACCCGGCGGCCCGCGTTGCCGCTGCGGTCACCACGGCTGCGTCGAGGCCTATACGTCGCTGCCGGCCCTGGCCGCGCTTCTGGGGACCACCGAAGCCGAGCTGCTCCAGCTCGGCAGTGAATGGATGACCACAATCCCGCTCACATCGCGCACGCGTCGGGAATTGCGCCAGCGGCTGTTCAGGCTTGGCCTTGCCATCGGCAACACGCTGAACGTGAAGCCCTGCCGCGGCGTCGTCATCAGCGGCTGGCCATCCCTTCTCGCAGAAGACGATCGAAAGGCCATCATCGACGGGATCGATGCCTGTCTTCTGGGTGGCCGGACACTGGCGCGGGTGTCGCTCGCCTTCGTGCCGCCCTCGAATGGCAACGATCCGCAGGCCGCGCTCGCCTTCGCCGCGTTCTGCCTGACCAGAAGCGGCGGCATGCCGGCCGCATCGACGGAGGCCGCCTGAAAGAATCCGAATGCGCGGCTCTCGCGCCAGAACTTTCACACCCGGGAGGAACTTGCCATGCCGATCACGACAACAAGGCGCCGTCTGCTCGCTGGATCTGCTGCTGCGCTCGCGCTGCCGGCCTTTGTCCGCGCGCAAGGCGCGGTCAAGCCGCGCCTGACCGTGATTTCGCAATGGTCGGCGGGCAGCGATGGGGCGGCGATCACGGCGCTCGGCAAGAAGTTCGAGGAGAAGGGCGGCGTCTGGCAGCACTCGCCCGTCCCCGGCTTCACCACCGAGATGATGAACAAGCTGCGGGCGCAGATCATCGCGGGCGATCCGCCGGCCTGCTCGCAGCTCAAGGGCCCCGAGATCGCGGCCTGGTCGAAGATTGCGCCGACCGTCGATCTTGACGCCCTCGTCTCGGCGGCCGGTTACGAAAAGGTCGTCGCGCCGGACCTTGCGAGACTGCACAAGCCCGCAGGCAAGTGGATCGCGCTGCCGCTGCAGATCTACAGCACCAACATGCTGTTTCTCTCCAAACGCGCGATGGACAAGGCCAAGGCTGACAAGATCCCCGTCACCTGGGCCGACTTCAACGAGCTCGCCGAGAAGATGAAAGCGGGAGGCGTGCCATATCCGGTCGCCAACGGCGGAACGCGCCCCGATGACGGGCAGAAGTTCGAGGCCGCTTTGGCCGGCATCAGCCCCGCCGTCTACCGCGCGGCCATCATGAATCTCGACGAGAAGGCGCTGCAGGCTCCCGAGATCAAGGCTGCGTTCGCGCAGGTCCGCAAGATCGCCGATTGGATGGATCCCAATGTCGGCGCCCAGCACTTTTCGACCAATTTGAAGCGCTTCGTCGAGGCCGACATGGGCATGATGATCATGGGCGGCTGGGCGCAGGGCGTCTTGCGCAATGCCGGTTTCAAGTTCGAAGACTTCACCATCGTCCCGGGCCCCAGCGACAACGGCAAGCCGGTCTTTCTGTTGAATGCCGATGCCTTCATCTTCTGGCAGCGCAAGGAGGCGGACCTGCAGGCCGGCCAGACGTTGATGGCCCAGCTCGTCATGGATCCGGCGATCCAGACGATGTATTCCCAGATCACCGGGTCGATCCCCGTCCGCACCGACGTCGATCTCTCGGGCGAAGGCTGGTCGGACGGTCAACGGACGACCGCAGCAGCCCTGAAAGACGCGATCGCCAGCAACCAGGCCGTCCTCAGTCTTGCGCACAACATGGCGCAGGAAAACGGCATGACGGCAGCCATGATCGATGTGATCACGGAGTTTGTGAAGAACAAGACCATCAAGCCGGAGCAAGCGGCCACCCGCCTCGCCGAGGCCGTCGAGAGCGCACGTTGAGCTTCGCCGTCTCGACAAGACCCGGACGGCCGGCGGCCACTGACATGGTGCGCCGGCTGCCCGAAGTTCTGATGATCTGGGTGCCGCTGCTGCTTTCGGCAGCGCACCTGGTTGCGTTCTCGATCTGGACGATCTGGATTTCGTTCACACCCTCGACGCTTGTCCCCGTCACGGGCTGGGTGGGCTTGCGCAACTACAACGCCGTCCTGGCGTCGCGGAACTGGCAGATTGCGTTCGATAACCTGCTGCTATTCGGCGTCGCCTTCGTGCTGCTCAGCCTGGTCACGGGCCTCCTGCTCGCGATCCTGCTCGATCAGCGCATTCGCGGCGAGAACGTGCTGCGATCCATTTTCCTCTACCCTTTGGCGGTGTCCTTCGTGGTCACCGGCACGGTCTGGAGCTGGCTGCTCAATCCTGGCCTTGGAATCCAGAAGCTGGTCCACGATCTCGGCTGGACCACGTTCCGGTTCGACTGGCTGATCGACCGTGACATGGCCATCTGGACCATCGTCATCGCAGCAATCTGGCAATCCTCCGGCTTTGCCATGGCGCTCTTCCTCGCCGGCCTGCGCTCCGTCGATGCCGACTTGGTCAAGGCCGCGCAGATCGACGGCGCCGGACCTCTCAGGATTTACCGGCGCGTCATCCTGCCGACGCTTTGGCCGATCACCATTACCGTCATCGTGATTCAGCTGCAGTTCGCGATCTCGACGTTTGACCTCGTCCGCGCGCTCACCAATGGCGGTCCCGGCATAGCGACCCAGCTGCCGGCCCTCGTTGTCTATGACCTGATGTTCCAGCGCAGCCTGCTCGGACGGGGCGCCGCGGCCGCAGTGCTCATGCTGCTGATCCTTCTCGCGGTGTTGCTGCCCTATGCGGCGTGGCGCTACATCCAGCGGCGGCGGACGAACCATGCGTGAGCGAACCTTCGCCCCAAGCCGGGTTGTGATCTACCTCGTCGTTTCGCTGATCGCCGCAGCATGGCTTGCGCCATTGGCCGTTGTGGTTCTGAACTCGCTCCGCACCAACGAGGAGATCGCTCAGGGCTCGATGATCGGCTGGCCTCAGCACTTGGCCTGGAGCAACTACGCCGCCGCCTGGAGCGGATTCTGCGTCGCCGAGACCTGCGCCGGCATCCGGCCGTATATGCTGAACTCCGCGCTCGTGACCATCCCCGCGACGATCTTCTCCACCCTGCTTGGCGCCGTGGCCGGCTACGCGGTGTCACTCTGGCGTTTTCGCGGCGACAGCTGGATCTACGGCATCGTCACGCTCGGCATCTTCCTTCCGCAGCAGATGCGTCTGCTGCCATGGACCATCGTGCTGCGCGACACGGGCCTGATGAATTCGCTGACGGGGCTGGTGGTGATCCACACGATCCAGGGGCTCTCCTTCACGACGCTGTTCTGCCGAAACTACTATGTCGCCATTCCCCATGAATTGATCCGGGCCGCGCGCATCGATGGCGCGGGATTCTTTCGCATTTTCTGGCGCATCATCCTGCCGCTTTCGCCGCCGATCCTGGTCGTCACCGTGATCTGGCAGTTCACGCATATCTGGAACGAGTTTCTCTATGGCGTGACATTCACGACCGGTCAGCAACAGCCGGTCACCGCCGCGCTGATCGCGCTGTCCGCCGCCGTCGCCGATATCCCGCAGCATGGCGTGCAGAGCGCTGCGGTGATCATCGCAGCACTGCCTACGCTGCTGATCTATCTGTTCGGCGGCAGGTATTTCGTACGCGGCCTCACTGCCGGGGCCGTGAAATGATGGATGTGTCATGGCAGCTCTGAGCATTCGCGCCCTGTCAAAGCGCTACGCCAATCTGGAGGTGCTGAAAGGCATCGATCTCGACATCGAGAGCGGCGAATTCACCGTGCTGGTCGGGCCGTCCGGCTGCGGCAAGTCCACGTTGCTCAACATCGTCGCCGGGCTCGATCACCCCAGCGCAGGCAGCGTGGAAATCGGCGGACGTGTCGTCAACGACGTCCCACCCAAGGACCGCGACATCGCCATGGTGTTCCAGTCCTATGCGCTCTATCCGTCGATGACGGTGCGCCAGAACATCACCTTCGGCATGGAATGCCGCCACGTCCCCAAAGCGGAGCAGGACAAGGCGGTGGCGAGTGTCGCCAAATTGCTGCAGATCGAGCCCCTGCTTGGCCGCAAGCCGGCGCAACTGTCCGGCGGTCAGCGCCAGCGCGTGGCGATGGGCCGGGCGCTGGTGCGCGATCCCCTGCTCTTCCTGTTCGACGAGCCGCTCTCCAATCTCGACGCCAAGCTGCGCGTCGAGATGCGCATGGAGATCAAGCGGCTGCACCAACGCATCGGTGCCACCATCATCTACGTCACGCACGACCAGATCGAGGCGATGACGATGGCGACCCGTATCGCCGTAATGCACCGGGGCGTGGTGCAGCAATTCGCCGACCCTGACACGGTCTACCGCTATCCGGCCAATCTGTTCGTCGCCCGCTTCATGGGCTCGCCGCCCATGAACACGATGTCGGCTCGGCTCGAGGCAGATAGCAGCGGCCCAGTGGCGGTGATCGGCGCAGGCCGGCCGGACGAAGTGCGTTTGCGCCTGCAAGGCTATGAGGCTGCCGCGTCCTATGTCGGCCGCGAGGTGGTGCTCGGGATCAGGCCGGAATGCATTGCCGAGGGCGACCGTGTGTTCTCGGGTGCTGCGGAGGCGCCCGTCATCGTCACTGCGCCGGTCGAGTTGGTCGAGCCCACCGGCGCCGAGACCATCGTCCTGCTGCGGCTTGGCGGCGAGCCGGCGCAGGCGCGCATCTCGCCGGACATCCGGCCCGCATCGGGCTCCAGCGCCGCCTTCGCGCTGGACACCCGACGCATCTGCCTGTTCGACCCCGAGACGGAGCGACTGATCGCATGACCCAGACGAGCTATGCCGGCCTCAGAGATCGCGTCGTGGTGATCACCGGAGGCGCCAGCGGCATCGGCGCCGCTTTCGTGCGGGCATTCGCCGCTCAGGGCTCGCGCGTCGCTTTCCTCGACATCGATACGGGGGCCGGCGAAGCGCTGGCGCAGGAGGTGACGAAAACCTCCGGCACGGCACCGCTGTTCGTGCGCTGCGACCTCCTGGACATCGACGCCCTGCGCGTCGCGCTGACAGAGGTGCGCGCATCGCTCGGCGATGCCGCGGTCCTCGTCAACAACGCCGCCAATGACCAGCGCCAGGTGCTTGCAGACGTGACGCCGGAGGATTTCGACTGGATGATCGGCGTCAACCTCAAGCACGTTTTCTTTGCGGCGCAAGCCGTGGTGCCGCAGATGCAGGCGCGCGGCGGCGGTTCGATCATCAACATGTCCTCGGTGGCCTGGATGCGCGGCGCGCCGGCGCTGCCGGTCTACGCCGCGGCGAAGGCGGCGATCGTCGGCTTCACCAACTCGCTGGGGCGCAAGTTCGGGGCCGACCGGATCCGCGTCAACGCGATCGCGCCGGGGATGGTAATCACCGAGCGGCAGCGAAAGCTGTGGTATCCGGACGAGCGGCAGATTGCCGAGATGCGCACCCGCCAGGCCATTCCCGATGCGGTGACGCCGGAGGACATCGCCGACATGGCGCTGTACCTCGCCTCAGATGCGAGCCGGCGCGTCACGTGCCAGTGCTTCAGGGTGGACGGCGGGTTGGCCTGACGGCACGGGAAGTGCCGAAGGGTGGGCAAAGGCGCCCTTGCGCCGTGCCCACCATCTCTCTCGATCGCGAAAATGCGTGGGCACGCTTTCGCTTCGCCCACCCTACAGGACCGTCCCCTTCCGTATCGTCGCGAGCACGATGTCGGCGGCGAGCACGCTCGGCGATTTGTTGCCGGTCGACATGATGGTGTCGAGCTGCGCGAAGGCTTCGACCTGTCGCCGGCGCATCGGGGTGTCCGCCAACACCTCGGACAGGGCGCCGGCGAGCTTCTCCGGCGTGCAATCCTCCTGCAAAAATTCAGGGATCACGTCCTTGCCGATCACGAGATTGGCCAGGATCACCGAGGGCACCTGGATCGCGCGGCGCAGGATGAACGCCTCCATCGCGCCGACGCGATAGGCCGTCACCATCGGGATGCCTGAGAGCGCGAGCTCCAGCGTCACGGTGCCGGACTTCGCCAGCGCCGCGCGCGCGATCCGGAAGGCGGCGCGCTTCTCGGCTTCGCCCACCACGATCTGCGGCTTGACCGGCCAGCTCGCCACGCCCTCGCGGACGGTGGCCTCCAGATGCGACATGGTCGGCAGCATCAATTCGAATGCGCAGCCCTCGGCTTGCAACCGCCCGAGCGCCGCGCCGAACAAGCCGAGATGATGCCGGATTTCGCTGCGACGGCTGCCCGGCAGCACCAAGAGAACCAGCGGCTCGCTGTCGCGGCGCTTCTGCTCGTTCGCATCGGGCCGCAGCGAGGATAATTGCTCGATCAGGGGATGGCCGACATAGCTGCAAGGCGGCCCTTTCAGCTTGCGGTATTCCTCCGGCTCGAACGGCAGCAGACCGAGCACGTGATCGACATAGCCGAGCATCGCGCGCGCCCGGCCCGGCCGCCAGGCCCAGACCGAGGGCGAGACGTAGTCGATGATGGGGATGTCAGGATTCTTCGCGCGCACACGGCGGGCGACGCGATGGGTGAAATCGGGGCTGTCGATGATGACGAGCGCATCGGGCGCGGCGTCGGTCACGGCATCCGCGGTCTCGCGGATCAATCGCAGGATCTTCGGCAGCTGCTGCAGCACCGCGGCAAAGCCGACGATCGACAGCTCCTCGATCGGAAACAACGTCTCGAGCCCCTCGCGCGCCATGGTGCGGCCGCCGACGCCTTCGAACTGCACGCCCTCGCCGAGGCGTTGGCGCAGCACCTTCATCAGCGCGGCGCCGAGCCGATCGCCGGATTCCTCCGTCGCGATCAGGAAGATCTTTCTGATGGGATCGCGGGTCTGCATCACGCGGGCAAACCGACGACGAAGAGATATTTGGCGTCGGCCAGCGCGATCATCGCCTGCGGCTCGGCGGCAATGGTGTTGCCGGCGATCACGGCGACGCCGGCAAGACCGGCCCTGGCGACCCCCTCGATGGTGCGCGGGCCGATCGTCGGCAGGTCGAAGCGCAGATCCTGGCCGCTCTTCGGCGCCTTCACCAGCACGCCGCGTCCCGTGGCGGCGCGGATACGCCCTTCCTCGCGCAGCCGTGCGACCCGCGCCAGCAGCGCATCGGTGCCCTCGATGTCCTCGACCGCCACCACGTGGCCGTCGATCACCACCGCGGCCTGACCGATGTCGAACGGCCCGAGCGCGGCGAGCACCGCGCGCCCGCGTTCGATGTCGCCCTTGGCCTTGTCGGCTGGCCAGGCCCGGCTGATGCAGCCCTCCGGCATCAGCAGGTCGGGCGCGACGTCCTTGATGCCGACCATGCGAAAGCCGTCCTGCTCGAGGAGCCGCCCGACGCCGGACAACAGATGATCATCGCCGCCGCGAAAGGCGCGGATGACGTTGCCGAGCAGCCGCAGCGTCTTGATGTCGAAGCGGATCTCGGTAAGCGAAGGCCGCACCAGGGTGCCGATGAAGATCAGGTCGCGGCAGCCCTCCTCGCGGAACAGCCGCATGGCGCGGCCGAGCTGGCCGACCGAGATCCAGCGGTGGCGGAATTTCTCGACCTGTAGGGGATCGCAGGCGCCGCGCAGCGGGAATAGCACCGGCGTGATGCCGCGCGCGGCGAGCGACTCGGCGACTGCGAACGGCATCGCGCCGCCGCCCGCGACCACGCCGACCGGTGATGAAATCGCAGGAGCCGCCGATGTCATTTCCGCGGCCATTGCAGCATCACTTCTCGACGGTGGGAAGACACAGCGGGCGCTTGCCCTTGCCGATGAAGCCGAGGATTTCGGCGATCGCGGGATCTTCGCTCGCAAGCGGCCGCACCGCCTCCAGCCGTTCGGCGAACGTGCCGGGGCCGTGGAAGAGCTTCTGGTAGAAACCGCGCACGGTCGCGAGCCGCTGCTTGGTGAACTTGCGCCGTTTCATGCCGATCAGGTTGAGGCTCTCCAGCACGGCATACTGGCCGTTGGCAAGCCCGTACGGAATGATGTCGTCGCGCACGCCCGAGAGGCCGCCGACCATCACGTAGGAGCCGATCCGGGTGAACTGGTGCACCGCGGACAGCCCGCCGATGTAGACGGCGTCGCCGATCTCGCAATGGCCGCCGAGCGTCGCCGAGGTGGCGAAGATCGCGTTGTTGCCGACCATGCAGTCGTGGCCGACATGGCTGTTGTTCATGAAATAGCCGTCGTTGCCGACGCGCGTCTTGCCGCCGCCCTTGACGGTGCCGACATTCATGGTCGCGCCTTCGCGGATGACGTTGCCGGAACCGATCTCGAGCGTGGTCGGCTCGCCCTTGTAGCTGAGATCCTGCGGCGCGCCGCCGAGCACCGCGAATGGCGAGATCACGCAGCCATCGCCGACCGCGGTGTGGCCGATGATTGTGACCTGCCCGATCAGCTTGCAATTGGCCCCGATCCGGGCGTTGCGACCGATGACGCAGAAGGGCCCGATCTCGGTGCCCTCGCCGATCACGGCGCCGTCTTCCACCCGCGCGGTGGGGTCGATCTTACTCATCAAGCGATCTTACTTATCAAGAAGGTCTGACTATGTGTTGAACTTGCTCAGCTTTCCGCTGGTTAGCGCGACTGCGCCCGATCTGTCCAGTGACGTATGATCTCGGCGTATTTCAGAAGCCGCCTGAACCAGCCATGCCGCTGGATCAACCATCTCATCCAACGCTTGAACTGTGGCCGCGCTCGGCAAGCCGCCTCAGTCGGTCAGCATCGCCCCGACATCGGCTTCGGCGACGACCGTGCCGTTGACCTTGGCGTCGCCGTGAAACCACCACATCGTCTTGCGGCGGCCGAGCGAGCGCATGTGATACTCGATGGTATCCCCGGGCAGCACGGGTTTGCGGAACTTGCACTTGTCGATGGTGAGGAAATACACCGCCCGCGGCTTCTCGGTGCCCTCGACCGACTTGATGCCGATCACGCCGGCGGTCTGCGCCATCGCCTCGATCATCATGACGCCGGGATAGACCGGACGCTCAGGGAAATGGCCCTGGAACGCCGGCTCGTTGAAGGTGACATTCTTGATGCCGATGCCGCTGTAGTCGGCCCGGATGTTGATCACCCGGTCGATCAGCAACATCGGGAAACGGTGCGGCAGCGTCTGGAGGATCGCATTGATGTCCACCAGCTCGAATTTCACAGGTGATTCCGCCGTCATTCCCGTCCCTCGTCCTTCGGATCGGCCTTGCTGTCGCGTACCAGGCGCTCCACCGCGATGATTTCCTTGAACCATTGTTTGGTCGGCTTGGCAAAAAAACCGCCCCAGCGTCCATTTGGCGGGATGTCGTCCTTGACGCCGCTCATCGCGGTGACCTGGGCCCCGTCGCCGATCTTGAGGTGATTGTTGATGCCAACCTTCGCTCCCAGCGCCACGTTGTCGCCGATGGTCAGGCTGCCCGCGAGCCCGATCTGGGCTGCCAACAGGCAGTTCCGGCCAATCGTCACATTGTGGCCGATCTGGACCTGATTGTCGATTTTGGTGCCCTCGCCGATCACGGTGTCGCGCAGGGAGCCGCGGTCGATGGTGGTGCCGGCGCCGACCTCCACATTGTTCTGGATCAGCACGCGGCCGGTCTGGGGCACCTTCAGATGGCCCTCGGGGCCAAAGAAAATGAAGCCGTAGCCGTCCTGGCCGATCGAGCAACCGGGATGGATCAGCACATTGTTGCCGATCAGCGCGCACTGAATGGCGCTGCGGGCGCCGACATTGCAGTCCCGGCCGATCTTGACGCCGGGACCAAGCACCGCGCCGGCCCCGATCACGGTGCCGCTGCCGATTTCGACCTCGGGACCGATGACGGCCAGCGGCTCGACGATCACGTCGTCCTCCAGCCGCGCCGAGGGATCGATGATGGCCGACGGCGCGATGCCGTCGTTGCCGAACCAGGACTGCGGGCGCAGTGCATCGGCGTGCCATTCCCGCGCAAGCCCGACGAAGGCACGGAACGGTTGCGCCGCCCGCAGCACCGTCACATGCGGCGGGACCTGGGCCTCGAAGCGGGGGCTGACCAGGCAGGCGCCGGCCTTGGTCGCTTTCAGCTCATCGACATATTTGAGATTGTCGAAGAACGCCAAATGCATCGGGCCGGCTTCGTCGAGTGAAGCGATGCCCGTGATGACGTGGCTGCCCCTGCTGGGATCGACCAGTTGCGCCTTGGTCAGCGCAGCGATGTCAGCCAGCGTTGCGGCCGGCGGTTTCTTGAAGAAGGTCGGCTGCGCCATTCCACCTCGTCGCGGTCCGGCTTCGACATGAAGCGGCCAAGCCGCATCATGCCTTATCTCACGGATTGAGCACGATCTTTTTGGCGCCGGCCGCAAGGTTTTCCCAAAGCGGCCGGATCATGCCCTGCTGATCGAATTAGAACGTCGTGCCGCCGCCGAACCGGAATTCCTGCGTGCGGTCATACTTGCCCTTGGTCAGCGGCACCGCGTAGTCGAAGCGCAGCGGACCGAACGGCGAGGCCCAGATCAGGCCGACACCGACTGACGACCGGACGACCTTGCTGTCGTCGTAGATCAGGCCGGTACAGGTGCCGGGCGTCGCCGGA
>NZ_JADFUE010000030.1:0-82096 GCF_054967145.1 Bradyrhizobium sp. UFLA06-24 | reverse complement strand
TTCCAGAAGATGACTCTTCTAACGGTGCTCTCATGACTCCGCACAAACAATCCAAAGGGCCTCGGCGCCACGCTTACGCTCAATAATTCATAGACGTCTGTGCGAAGATGCCCTCGGCACGCTTGTCGCCGGCGAGCCTGAACCGGTATTGCAACGTCAGCTCCCAGTATGAGGGAGGTGCGATATATTTCGTCTCGCCAAACCAGTAGCGGATCGAGCCACCAAGACCGGCCGAGTAAGCGTCGTGAACGGCGAACGAATCGTCATAGCTGGCCGCAATGACGGCGTGCGGGAAGAACACCAGGCCTCGGCTGATCGGATCGAGCCGGAAGCTCTGACCAAAGCGCCCTTCGAACAGGCCAACCAGCTGTGTCTTTTCGAAGAAGCGGTCGACCTCGGTGTAAATGTACCAGGTCGGCCAGTGGGTATCGATCGCGCGCAAGTCGGTCCCGACCGTGTAGGAATAGGCAGCTCTAAGTAGCGTGTCGTCACGAGCCGCATTGCCGAGCCGGAACAGTTTGTCGACCTCAACGACCAGGTTGTGATCGGAAAATGGCTTCCACCTTGCGCCCACCATGCCCTGGGTCGTGCGCAGTCCGGTGGGACCGCCCGCTTGGTCGTATAGCGTCTCAAACGCCCGACCGAAAACCTCGAACAGCGCGCCGTTGCGGTTTCCGAACTCCTCAGGCCGGTAATAGATTTCGGATCCCAACTGCGAGGTGTAGGTGCTGGCCGGCGAGTTGATCGTCAAGAACGGATTGGGAGCTGATCCGACCTTGCCGTAGGAAATCGAGCTGTTGACACCCCAGACGCGAGTGAGATCGGCGACGGTTCGCCGCGTCTCAAACAGCTTCTGGTCGTCGATATTGATGCGTCCGTCCGCCTTCGCATCGATTCCCTCGTTCAGATAGGCAATGGCTTTCGGATTCTGAAATTGCCGCATGGCCGTGTAACCGGCATCGATGGTTGCGCGGGGAGGAAGCGCACCGTTGGCTTTAGCCCGATCGAACAGCTCCAGCGCCACCTGATCGTTGCCGACGGCGACGCCGAGATAGGCCAGGTCTGCGTCCCTGATCGACCGGAGCTGGCCGCGCGCAATTGCCGCGTCGAATATCACCCGTGCTTCGGGCTTTCGATCCAGCTCCAGCAGCGTATTGATCTGCGCTTGGATGGCCCCATCCCGTTGAACGTTGCTCACCGACAGGCGCTCGGCGGACCTGAAGTCGCGCAAGGCTTCTTCCTTCCGTCCCAGGGCCTGATAGGCGTAGGCGCGCCGGATGGTGAATTCGTAATCGAGGCCGCCGCGCGGCATGGAGCGCAGCGCCCGCTTCGGATCCTTGGTTTTCAGCGCGGTATCGACCAGCGCCAGGCGGATATTCCGCACTTGCTCGGCCGGGAGCCCCCGCGCAAGTGCGGTCTCCCAATCGGCCATCGCGCCTCGGTCATTGCCAAGGCGGCTGCGCGCAAACCCCCGCTGAGCGTAAATTTCGGCGTTGGCCACGCCGTCCGCGATCGCACGATTGGCTGTGGTTTCAGCTTCGGCCGGCCGCCCGGCCGTGAGCTGCAGATTGATCAGCAGCAGACGGCTGCTGGCGATCTCGGGAGCATCCGCGATGGCTTTCTTGGCTTCCTCGATAGCCACGCCATAGTTCTTGGCACGGCTGGCTTCGTAGGCCTTTCCAGCCGCTTCGATAACCTCGGCCTTTTTGTCAATGGGGATGGCAATGCTTTGAACGAGCGGCGCCTGCAGACTGCACACCGAGCCATATGGCGTATCGCGGCAATCCTGCACGGGCATCGGCATGAGCTTGCCGTCGCCCTTTAGCCTCGCCTTGCCTTCGGCTGCGGCATCCGCGTTCCCGATCCGTATGACAACCGACGGGTCCGTCTTGGGATATGGTTGAAGCAGGCTCTGAGCCGCTTGGACCTCACCTGACGCTAAGGCTGCGTCGGCCGCAATCAGTCTGATCTGTTTTCTCTCGGAGTCAGTGAGGTCGGGCAGGGCGAGTGCCGCCTTGAAGTCGGCGGCCGCCAGCGTCCGGTTGCCGAGCTTCTGGTAAATATACGCCCGCCAGACCAATGGCACGTAGTTGCCGAGATCGAGCTTTATCGCCTCCGATGCGGTCTCGGCGGCGCCCGCCAGACTGTTGTCGGCGAGTTGGGCTGCGAGCAAGAGCAGGCGGTAGGACATCACGTCCGGTCCGTACTCCACGGCCTTGCGAGCAGCGCGTATGGCTGCCTTGGTGTCACCCCGTTCGAGTGCCTTATAGCCATCGCCAGCCGGCTGTTGCGCCAGGCGCTGGCGAATGCTGGCCTGTCGCGACTCCAGTTCCTGGTTCGCGGAAAAGGTCGCAAGCGCCGCCGAGGTCGCCTGTTCCGCCGAGGCGAGATTTCCCGCAGCGATGAGCGAGTCGATTAGCAGCAATCGCAGGCGGAGGATATCAGGCCGCAGCGCAACGGACGTAGCCGCCTGGCTTGCAGCTGCTTGATAATTGCCTTGTCCGAACGACTTATATGCCTCCTCCGCGGAGGTGTAGGCTTCGCCCTCGAGCGGGCGATCCGGATCGCCGGCTTGGGCGCCGGCTGGGCTGACCAAGACAAGCGAAAGCAAAAGGCCGCCGACGGCGGCCCGCAACCTAGGTCCTCCCGGACGTTCAGCGCCCCAAATAAACATGGCCCCCAACAGGCGGAAAATTCACGTCGGAAAGATTAGCTGAGAGGGCGATTTAACGGAACCTGAATTTGATCTGCGACTTGCGACAAAGCCTTCAAAAAACAAGATTTTTCGCTGTGTGTTGCGCAAATGCTTCGTCGATTTCTAAGTATTTTCAGAGGGCAAACCGCGCATCAGGGAAAATTAAGCTTTTCACTAATTTTTCAAAGCTTCTCCAATCTTTGCGAGCCATGCGGCCTGGCTGGAAATACTGGGCGCTGCCCATTCGCCAACGGCGTCGGGCCCATTTTGGATTTGCGCCTCGTTGAACTGCCAAACCAGATATCTGACCGAGGCCGAGGTGAATTCGCTCGATTGCAGATATTGCAACAGTGTAGCCCAAGGCCCGACATCGCCGGGATTCCATTTCAAGGCAACCGGCCGGTCGACCCTGTTCGACAGGCGCTGCGGAAACCCGAAATAGGGCTGCACGAAGCTGTTGCCGACGACGGCGACAGGAGAGGGGTCTGCGTCGAGGAGGCCGGCAGCTGGCTTCATGGAAGCACGGATAACGTAGGCTTCCGGTCCGATGGCGCGCTTTCGCTCGGGGGGTAGGAAGTTCGCGGCAAGGTCGCCGAGGTGCCGATCACTCATCCATTCGCCGAGTTTTGCTCCGCTTCCGGCACGGCCAGGGAGCGGTCCCTGAGCTGTGATTACGTCCGCGACGAGATCCGCGGTCGCTTCGGCTGCGAATGTCGTCCAGTGAAAATCGGTCCGGTAAAAGACCTCCTTCTTGTCCGCCAAGACCATCTTGAAGGCATCCCGAAGGTCTGGCGTGTCGATCCCGGCGCCGCGAAGCTCGATGAGTTCCCGGTCATAGCGCCCCCGAACGAGGTCGGACATTGCTGATCCGTCGGGAAGCAGGCTTTCATAGTAGCGCGGTTTGAGAGGGACGATTGCCACGATCAGTTTGACATTCTTCTGAGCCAGCAGGCGTCCGGCATTTGATATGAGCTTGATGGAGGCTTGCTCGGCCTCAGGTTTTGCGACCGTGAGACTTTCCCAACCGGCAAAGAGCCAGTTGGATTTTCCCTCGAGAACTGCATCGTGGGCCATGGCAGATGGCGCAAAGGCAAAAAACGCGGCTGCGATTGCCGCCATCAAACGGATCACGTTCGGCCTCATGGGATCACCTTGTTTGGCGCATGAAGTTTTTTTCAGCTTCGCTCGGCGAGGTGACCAAGGATCGCATCGGCCACTCCCATATCACGGCCTTGACCCTCTCCAAGCTGCCGGCCCGCTTGTCCAGGGTCTCGAGCAGGGCGCCGGCGAAACCTCCGCCGGGCTGGCTGACCTGGGCTACCTCTCGAGACAGCGAGGCTTGGAGGTATTCTAGGAACCCTGAGTTCAACGAGAAGGAAGATCCGGCGAGAATAATCTCCGGTTCCGGTCCGTCGTCGAGTAGTCCGCCAGATCGAGAGACCTGCAGCTTCAGCTCCCGCTCCTGCTCGGGCACCGGCGCGAGCGACCGGGGCGCCTCGGTCAGTCCCGCCAGTCGTGCGAGGTCGCCTGAGCGCTGTCGGATGGACCCTTCGACCAGTCTGGCCGGATCCTGTCCAGGGCCGAGCGTGCTTGTGACCGCCTTTGCGATCTGTCTGGCGGCAAAATGGGCGCCGGTCTGATCCCAATGCGTGTCGGTCTTCCAGTAGCCCGGCTTCGGCCAGTCATTGCGAAGATCAACGACAACGGCCCCGTCGAGATGGTCGAGTTCGTTCCAAAATTGATCTCGTAACCACGATTGCACGGCAGTGACCCCACAGAGCTCGGCCTCGACTTGCTCGGCCTTGTCGGGCACGGGCACGATGATAAGACGCGAGCCAGCAAGCCTGATTGCTCGCGTCAACCGCCGGAGCAGTTCTGCACGCAGAGCCATGTTGTCGCGATCGTGGCGTTCAGCGCGCAGCTCTTCCATTGTGTAGAGCCAATCGCCGCAGCCAGCGCGGACTTGCGGCCCGGCGTCGCCCAGGACCCGATACTCCAGCCCCGTCACGATGCCCTCGAATGCGGAGCTCCGTGGCACTGCGTTGAAGATTGCCTTGTCGACGTGCTGCGCGAAATGGCCATTGGTGAGATCGCTCACGGTTGTCGTTCTCAACACATCTGCGAGTGAATCGCGACCTCTAGTCAGCACCGCGGCCAGACCTGAGAAGATCACCGCAAGGACGAGGAGAGCCCTGATCATGCCGCGCCTTCTAGAATTGGAAATACAGGAAGGGGATCACGGTGCGGCTTTGCATCGTCCACAACGCGCAGAGCCACAGCAGTAGAGCCAATTCGAATGGCGGACGCGCGACGTAGGCTCGCAAGGGATATCTTGGCAGTAGCGGCGCGTAGACCACGAGCAGCCCGATGCACAGCGTCAATAGTTCAGTTGGCCGCGCCGCAGCCTTCATCGGTGACGACAGAGACAGCCCATGAAATCCAAACAGGCCCGACATCATCGTTTGCGCAACCTGCCAGTCCTGGGCGCGAAACAGCAGCCACCCGATCATGACGAACATCATGGTCAGGATATGGGAGATGAGCGCCGGGATTGCTGGTGCACCGGCTGCATTCCAAAGCCGCGCCCCAATCAACCCCAGCCCATGCCAAAGGCCCCAGACGAGGAAAGTCCAGCTCGCGCCATGCCAGAGGCCGCCGAGGGCCATTGTCACCAGCAAATTGAAATAGGAGCGAACCTTGCCGGCACGATTTCCACCGAGGGGTATGTAGAGATAGTCACGAAGCCAACTCGACAGGCTGATGTGCCAACGGCGCCAGAATTCGGTGATCGATTTGCTCAAATAGGGATTGTCGAAATTTTCCGGAAATTTCAGACCGACCATCAGCCCCAGACCGATAGCCATGCTGCTATAAGCGGCAAAATCGAAGTAGAGGTGCAGCGTGTAGGCCGCGACTGTCAGGGCGACATCGGCTGCGCCAGGATTCGGCAGCGCGTAGCCAGCGTCAACGAGAGGTGCCAATGTATCGCCGAGCAACACCTTCAGAGCAAAGCCGAGCATGAAGCGGCGCCAGCCCTCAATGAACTCTGAAAGGTCGAAGGAGCGCGACGTCAGCCGTTCCGCCACCGACTGGTAGCGCACGACGGGACCTGCGACTAGGTGACCGAACACGGTCTGATAGGTGGCGTAATTGACGAGGTTCGGCTCTGCCGCGACGGTCTTTCGGAACACGTCCACCGAATAGGAAATTGCACCGAACACGAAGAATGAGAGGCCAATGGGCAAAGGCACCGCCGTCCAAGGTCCGATCGGTGCCCCGAGGGCCAACAAACTTTCCGCGAGCAGGTTGGCGTATTTGAACCAGATCAGGCTTGCGAGAGGCGCAACGATGGCCGCGAGCAGAGCAATCCGCCGCTCTCTTCCTGCACTTCGGACGATCCAGAGACCGGTCGCCCACGACCAGCAGGCGATGGCGATAAGGAGCGGAAGAAAATCGAATCGCCACCAGCCATAGAAGATCAGGCTGAATACGAGGATCGTGGCATTCCGATAACGGGCGGGGACGATCGCATAGCTCAGTAGAAAAAGAGGCAGGAAAAGAAAGACGAAGGAATCGCTGACGAAAACCATCGGCGTGCAGCCTATCGCTCTCGATAGGGCTCGGTCTCATCTAATTGACCGGTCAGGCGAAGCCGCTCGGCCTCTTTGCGAAGGAATAGGCTATAGTAGTCACCGGCGCGCAGTTGTGGAAGCGTCAAAGAGGCGCCGCTCTCGTTGCAGGAGCCTTCCAGCTTTGCTGTGACAGGATTGATCGTTCGAGACCGCACGGAGGCGAACGGAGCCTGCTCGAAAATAGTAGGGCCCTCCGCAATTCTCAGAGCGGCCGTGCATCCGGGCGCGAGGTTGAAGAAGCGCAGCTTGGCTTTCAGGCCATCGCTGGAGTTCTGACCCTCATCGATTGATTGGACGGTCCAGTCCGAGCTGGTCTTGGCTATCACCAGTGTGAGATAGGCGGCGGCGCCCGGCACGACATCATTCGAAATCGTGGAGCCGTTGACCGCAACGGTCACAGGCTGGTTTCCGGGAATGGCGCGGTAATAACTTACCCCTGTCTCTTCATTGAGCTGCATGTCCTGCGAATTGATCTGAACACGAGGGGGGGCTCCTTCGGTCAGCGTCGCTACTCTGATGAACGCATATCCCGGTGGTGGTCTCGTCGCGTAGAGGCGGCCGATCTCCTGTCCATGGCTTCGAGGCGCCATGAGCATGAAAAGAGACGTCAAGACCACGGCAAGGCTCAACAGCCGTAGACAAGAGCGGCCGCACGCGGAGGAAGGAAGGGCCATGTTGGAATTGGGCATGATTGAATCGCACACAGACATAGCATTCAACCCATTGAGCGGAAATCCGCGTAGGCATGGCCGCTCTTCGCATGGCAAACGGAATTGGTTAGCACGTTGCTTGCGGGGGATAGACCGTGGTTCATCCGGTCTTCTAGGCCAGCGAAGGCCAGGCTGTCGGGCCGCCGGTGGCCGATGTGGCAGATTTAACGGCAGCAACCCCGGTCCTTATGGCCTTGTCCTGCCGAGGAGACCCCATTAAGACTAGTAACCAACCTGAATTGGCCTGATCCCGGGGGCGCGACAATGTTGAAATTGGCTGGAGCTTTCGCCGGTCTTTCTATGATGCTGGCGAGCCAGGTGTCGGCCGCGTCGCTTCTGGCACAGACCACGGTCGCCCAGCCCAGCCTGGCGGTCGAGCGAGTCAAAGTCATCTGCAACGAGGCCGGACATTGCTACCGCCCTCCGCACCGCAGACCTGTCGCCCGCTAGGTCTATGGGGACGGCAACTTTACGGACCGTATAATGGCCCCGGCTGTGATGGTAATCCCAGATCGAAGTATAGGGTATTTCCCTACTTCTGGTGCCGGCTGGAATCTCCTGGGCACCTGGCGTGAGCCGCGCCGCCTGTTCTGGCGCTATTGACGACCAGCCTCTCGCGCTATTTATCTTCTCTTTAGCCGAAGCCCGCGCCCTCAACCGCTGACAGAGTAGACGAACTACATGAGCGATCGACCGACAGTCCTGGTCACCGGGGGCGCGGGCTATATCGGCTCGCACGCCTGCCGCGCCCTGACCGCTGCCGGCTATCGGCCCGTCGTTTACGACAATCTCTCGACAGGTCATCGCAACTTCGTCGCCGGTGAGCTGATCACGAACGATCTGCTCGACGGCGCAGCACTGGCGCGCGCCTTTGCCGACCACGAGATCACGGCGGTGATGCATTTCGCCGCGGCGAGCCTTGTCGGCGAATCCATGACCAATCCGCAAAAATATTACATCAACAACGTCCAGGGGACGTTGTCGCTGCTGCAGGCGATGCGCAATGCCGGCTGCCGACGCATCGTGTTCTCTTCCACCGGCGCCGTCTATGGCAACGCCGATTCGAAGAGACTGCCGGAAGATTTTCCCTGCGCGCCGATCAACCCCTATGGGGCTTCGAAGTGGATGATCGAGCGCATCCTTGCCGACTACCGCACCGCCTACGGCTTCGGTGCGTTCTGTCTGCGCTATTTCAATGCCAGCGGCGCCGATCCAGCCGGCGGCATCGGCGAATTGCGCGACAACGAGACTCATCTCATTCCGCGAGCCATGATGGCGTTGCAGGGCCATGCCGAATTCGCCGTGTTTGGCGACGACTACGATACGCCCGACGGCACCGCGATCCGCGATTACATCCATGTCACCGACCTCGCTTCTGCGCATGTCGCGGCGTTGAAGCTGCTCGAAACAGGACATGCCGGCGGCAGCGTCAATCTCGGGACCGGCTTGGGCTTCTCGGTGCGCGAGATCCTCAACGCCATCAGGCAGGAGACCGGGCGCGAGGTGCCGCACACGGTCAAGCCGCGCCGCCCGGGCGATCCCACCTATCTCGTTGCCGACCCCTCTGTCGCGCGGAAAGTTCTCAATTTCGTGCCGCGCCATTCCGACCTGCCGACGGTGATCCGGACCGCATGGGCCTGGCACCAGAAGGCTCATTCGCTCAAGGTCGTCTAGGCGAACTACGACGATCCGGCTCGCTGGGAGCCGCTTTCATTTGTGCGCCAAGCAACATTGAGTATTAGCCGCGCTGCACACGAGGCGCGGAAAATCCCGTTTGCCTGCTGACTTCAGGACGACCTAGATAGCTCACATGGAAATGTTCTCTGCAGCGCGGTGTGCCGCACTTTGTACAGCGCGCCGCACATTTGCGGATGGGCATTGTGCGGCGCGCGAATCCAGTTCCCATTTGCAGGCTGCTTCTGCGGGAGCGGAACCGACGATCATATGCGCAAGTTAATCCATCCAGGAGAGATGTTATGTCGACCTTGCTGTGGATCCTTGCGAGTTGGGTGGGACTTAATCTGGCGCTTCCAGCTTTCGTCTTCTGGCAGAAGTCGCCGCATTTCCGTGCCCGCGTCCGCCACCTTACAATCGAAGCATTATCCCCGCCCAGGGAACGAGAGCTTGTGCATGCTCTTGTGCAGGCGAGCCGCCGGCCATAATGCGAAGCCGGTCTTCGGGCCAGAGCCGTAAGCTCTCCACCTCGCGGAGCGAAACAGGCTTACTGCCAGTGTCATAGATGCCCCTCACAACTCGAGATTAGTTCTGTTGCTTGCCAGGCGAAACACCAGCATCGCGCCGCAGCATAGAATTGTGTTTACTCCTCCCAATTTGGCGGTCTAGCTTCGGATCGCCTTTTTTTGTGAGACGCTTTTATGAGTAATTTTCAAGCCAAACTAGAACGCTTCGAATGCCTCGCCACCGAATGCGAGGAAATTGCAAAAAGGACAGATGGAAGTAATCGAGACCTATATCTGAGGGCGGCGCAGCATTATCGGGACCTCGCCAACGATGTCCGCGCGTTGATTGCTTCATTTGAGTTCGCTGCGTAGCGTGCCCGGCTTGCGACTGACGCGGAAGAGGCGTGTCGCACAATCTTTCTTCCGGGCAAAGCTGATCGAGAGCGGAATCGGCCTATGAAGCGGCCCACGCGGAACCGCTGGGAGCTGGATGACATTTCAGCGCACTCTGTCGGTTTATCTTGACGGAACCCGTCGCGAGTCGTTCGATCCTATTCGTGCCGATTTACCGCCGATTGCGGCACTGGAATGCACGGCCCCCGACCGGAAGCCCCCCTCTGGTCGGGGGTCGATTTATGTCTGCTCATTGAGCCGCTCCGGTTTCGATTGACCATTGAGCAAGGCTCGCTAAATCGCTCCATTGATTTTTCCGAATTGTACTTCGGGAGCGTCGAGTGCGATTGACTTAAGTGGAAAGGGGGCCTTTCGGCCCACGCAAAGTCGAGTGGCATCGGCGAGCGGTCTATCCATGGTTCGCTGAACCTGCTGGCTGGCGGGATGCGCGGGCCCATACATCGATCCTCCGCTCCCTGCCAAAAGGGGGCATTATGACGCAGCGTGGCGTCCACCGAGACCGCCGCGGCGCAATTCGGTACCGGCCCTTGCAATTGCGAGCGCGCTGGATAGGTCCGGAATTGCGCACGAAGTCTTCAGGTGAAGTATTCAATGCGCTATGGCGGGATCAATGCAACATCAATGACCACGGTGTCCGCTCACGCTGTCTCGCGCGAGCTCACCAAGAAGCCGGGCTGGTCGATTTGGCGTTCACAGAAGTCGCACGTGAACAAGTAAGGGCAGATACCGAGGCGGCGTATAGCACCGGCGCGTTTGGCGTTCGGAGCTTACTTATGGGGCAAATGGGGGGCTCAGCCGGAATCGCCGGGAATGTCAGCTACGGGGACTAAACCTGCTCAAGGCGAGCCGCAAGAAGCGCATCGCCGCAGACAAGTAGATAATTCAACGGCGCTGCCTATAACGGCGACGGCGAGCGCGTTCGCCGTCGCCATCTCGTATCCGCAATTTGACAACGACATCTTCGATGACGAACTGTGTACGGTCGCTATCAGTACCTCGGTGGCTCTCGGTGCCCAACAATCAGAGACGGCTAATGCCGCACAATCACAGCATGAGCGCTTGTTGCATCCAATTCTGGCGGACCCAACAGCACCCAGATGACGATAGCCGCGACAAGCGCGGCCGAAAAGGTCCACAGTGCTAAACGCATTACGGCATCATCGCCATAGTTGTGAGATCGACATCAGTGAAGCTTGGTCCGCCCGAAGCAATATAAAGGCCGCCGAGCAGCACTAACGCTAGCGCCATGTAGCCAAGAATTATCAAGCCGTCACCACTGCGAACAGAAGACGGCATGGTGTGTGAAATCGCCATGACAAACGTCCTATTCAGAATTGCGCTTCATTGCGCCTCATCATCTTAGGCCTGATCTGGGAAAGCGGTGTGAAGCAATTCACAGCATCGACGCTCAAATTCCTATCAAATCCAGTGGTTGTTTGTTCTCGCTTTGCGCGTCGCAGGACTGACAACGTTTCGACCTTTACCCCGCCCGGCTCCTCGGCGACAGCGGCTATGGCTCGGCCGAGATGCTCGCCTGGCTGGCTTACGAGTACGGGATCGAGCCGCACGTGACTGTGTTAGACTCTGGTCGCAGGACTAGGCGGTGGCCTTCAGAGAATCGAGACGTTTGCGCAGAAACGCCAGAACCATGATCTCGTCCGACGTGAGCTTGGCGTACTGGCGCTTGAACTTCCGCGCGATCTTGGCTTCGATCATCTTCACGAGGTCTCCGGACGTGTAGGCCTTCAGGACTTCAGGGTGCACGTAGCACTTGCGGCAGATTGCGGCCGTGTTGCCGAGCTGCTTCGAGACGCTCTCGATCGCGGCGACGACGTTGCGCTTCGCCTCGGCTTCGCTATCGTACTTCTTGAATTGTAACAGGGCCAACGCCGCAAGAACCGTCCCTGCCCATGTTCGGAAGTCCTTGGCGCTGAAATCCTCGCCTGTGATGTCCTTGATGTAGGCGTTGACGTCGCCGGAATCGACGGTGCGCGGCTGTTCGTCCTCGTCCAGGTACTTGAAGAGCTCGTGTCCCGGGATCTCCGCGCAGCGCTTCACGATCGCGGCTATCCGCTTGTGCTCAAGGCGAAGTTTCCACTGTTTGCCCGACTTGCCCGTGAAGTCAAACCGAAGGACGCCGCGGCCCACCGCAACGTGCTTTCGTCGCATGGTGGTGAGCCCGAAAGACTTGTTTTTCTCGGCATACTCGGCATTGCCGACCCGGATCAAAGTCTTCTCCAGAAGACTGACAATCGTGGCCAGCACCTTCTCGCGAGGTAGCCCTTCCAACTTCATGTCGGAAGCGACGCGATCGCGCAGCGCGGACAGCGCGGCCGCGAACTGGATGATGTGTTCGTACTTGTTCTGGTCGCGAAGCTCACGCCATTTTGGGTGGTAGCGGTATTGCTTTCGACCCCGAGCATCGAGCCCGGTCGCCTGAATGTGCCCGTTCGCCGAGGGGCAGATCCAGACGGATTCGTAGGCCGGCGGGATACCAATGGACTTGATACGCCGGATAACGGCGGCATCGGTGATGCGCTTGCCGTCCTTGTCGTAGTAGCTGAAGGTGGTCCCAGTCCGCTTGCGGGTGTAACCGGGCGCGGAATCGCTGACATAGCGAAGGCCTTCTTCCGCAATGGTGGCCGCGAGCTCGGCGGTGCGATCCAGGATCTGTTCTTCGTTGCTGGTCTGTCGGAGCATGGGCCGGTCCCTTGGGAAGCACTCTGGGATCGAGGCTCCGCTCTTTCACCAAGGACGACCAAGCCGGTTGGTTCCGTTCTGAGGTCAGTCGAGGCGGTGTAACTCGCTGACAGCGATGAGAGGCAGCCGGTTCCTTCAAGCGCTGCTGGTCGATGAGAGAAGGATGGCTCAACTTCAGATAATCGCCACAAAGTTCACCGACATGGCGTCCAGTCAGTGAGTCCGAAGGCCGGAATGTCCCAATATTCGCTCGATGCATTGCGTCAGCGCTATCTCGTCGAGAAGAAACCGCTCGAGACGAGCGTCGAACAGATCTTGCGGGCCGACACCCGCGCGGGAGCCCGCGCCATCCTGGCTTCGATCGATAAGAGGCGCTTCGAAAACAGGTCCGAAGGGCAGCGCCTCCGCAAGATGCTCCGCTTCGAGACCTCTCTCTGGGAGAGCGGCCAGCGTGCCGTGGCAGGCGTTGACGAGGCCGGAATGAGCCCTCTTGCGGGGCCAGTCTCCGCTGGCGCGGTGATCCTGAAACCTGGCACGCGGATAGTCGGAATCGACGATTCGAAAAAGCTCGACGCTTCGGCTCGCGAAGAACTGGCGCAGGAGATCAAGGAAAAGGCTGAGAGTTGGTGTGTGGCGTTCGTCGAAGTCGAGGAGATCGACAAGATTAATATCTATTGGGCGGGCATCCAGGCCATGCAGCGCGCCGTCCGCGGGCTAGGGTTGACGCCGCAACACTTGCTGATCGATGCGAAGCGACTGAAGGAAACCGACATCCCGCAGCAGGCCATCATCAAGGGCGATGCTAAGTCCGCCAGCATCGCTGCCGCCTCCATCCTCGCAAAAGTCGAGCGCGACGCGGTCATGCGGACGCTTGACGAGCGTCACCCCGGCTACGGCTTCGCGGATCACAAGGGCTACCCGGTGCCGGCTCACTACGAAGCTCTGGCCAGGCTCGGTGCATGCGCAGCTCACCGTCGGTCGTTCGGGCCCGTTCGCAGGGCTCTGGGATTGCCGCCCCTGCCGCCGTGGCCTTCAGCAGCCGAGCGCGAAGCCGGCTGACAGGGTCGGACGTGCCTTCTCGGCGGCGTTATTCTCGCGACCAACTCTTTTCGCGAACGACGTCCTTGGCCTTCTTGTCGGACCGCAGTCCTAGATAGACTGGCTGGCGCAGCTCTCCCTTGCTGGTCCACTCGGCGAACTTGACTTCCGCGACCAACGAAGGACGCACCCAGCTCGTGACCTGCTCATCCTTCACCTTGGCAGGAAAGGGCGACTTGGCCGTTTTGAGCTTCACGAGCTTGCCGTGAAGCTCTTCAAGAACCTGGTGGCTGAAGCCGGTGCCGACGTGGCCGATGTACCGCCACCCATCGTCCTCGCGTACCGCCAGCACGAGGGCGCCGAAGAACGGCCGGGTTCGCCTCGGCGCCGTGAACCCGGCGATCACGACCTCCTGCCGCTGCGCCGTCTTCACCTTCAGCCAATCGGCGGTCCGGCGTCCGGACGCATAGGGGCTTTCGGCGCGCTTGGCCATGATGCCTTCGAGATGTCTCCGCTCGGCTTCTGCGAAGAACTTCGTTCCACTGCCTTGGCGATGGTTGCTGAACGCGATCAGCTTGTGGCGCGGGAGGATGGCCTTGAGCCGCTTCTTGCGCTCAAGGAGCGGCAGCGCGCGCAGGTCCTCGCCGTCCGCGAACATGAGGTCGAACACGCAGTACAAGAGCTTGGCTTCATGGCGCAGGGCGTTCTGAAGCAACTGGAAATGGGATGCGCCGTCCTTGCCGATCGCGACGAGCTCGCCATCGATCACGGCGTCCGCCTTCACGCCCTCGAGCGCTTTCGCGACCTCGACATAGGAGTGGCTGATGATCTTCCCGTTTCGGCTGTAGAGCGCGACCCGACCACGCCGGATCTCCGCGACCATGCGGAAACCATCGAATTTGTCCTCGAAGACCCACTCGGGATCGTCGAACGGCGCATCGGTCAGCGTGGCCAGCATGGGCTGCAGGCGAAGAGGCAAGGTCGATTTTCGGGCCATCGCAGGGTCTTTTCTACATGGCCGGCAACGGCCGAAACGAGGAGGATGGAAGGCGAACCCGCGCGCTGTCGCCGGCGACGACGGGTCCCCCGGCCCGGACAACGCCCAGCACCCCGGATTCGAAGGGAGGGCCCGTTTCCGCCGACGAGAGCACCTGCCGCTTGAGGCCGGCCCGGAAGCGGTCGATGAGGACACAGGGCGTCCGAAGACCGGTCAGCTCGACGATTGCCGAGGGACCCAACTCGATGAAGGTGCCGAGCGGCATCCGCTCCAAGTCGAGGCCAGTCGTTGTGATGTTCTCACCCATGTCCCCGGCTGCGACCTCGAAGCCGGCTTCCGAGAGGGACGCAAAGAGCTCGGCCGGGATCAGGTGGACCTGCCGGAGATTGGGCAGACGGGGCCGGCGACGTGCCAAATACCGGTGCTGGACGAACGGGCCGGCGTGGGCGTCGCCTTCGACGCCGTGGCCCTCCACCAGGATGATGCTGTCCCGAGTTGGTTTGCTGAAGTGGTGCCGGCGATCGGCGGCGACCGCCACAACCCTCCCTTCTAACGAGAGATCGTGCGCCTGCGGCATCAGGCGGCGCGGGCGAGCGAGCGCCGCTTCTGGCGGAGGTAGCGCGTAATATCCGTGAGCGTCATCGCATTCAGGACCCGCTCGGCGGGAACACCGCCCTTGCGGGCCATCAGGACGCCCCAGTGCATGTGGTCGAGCTCGGGAATCGAGTGCGCGTCCGGATTGATGCTCAGCATGCAGCCAAATTCGAGGGCCGCCTGGTGCCAGCGCCAATCGAGGTCGAGCCGCCATGGGTGGGCGTTGATCTCGACGACGACGTCCTGCTTGGCGCACGCGCGCAGCACCTTCTCGACATCGATTTCGTAGCCCGGCCGCCGCTGGAGCTGCCGCCCGGTCATGTGGCCGATGATGGTCGTGTGAGGATCGGAAACGGCCCGAAGCAGGCGCTGCGTCTGCGCTTTGCGGTCCAGTTTGAAGCGGCCGTGGATGCTGGCGACCACGAAATCGAAGCGCTCGAGCACCTCGTCCGGATAGTCGAGCGAGCCATCCGCCAGAATATCGGACTCGATGCCTTTGAAAATCCGGAAATCCTTGCCGAAGCGTTTATTCAAGCGGTCGGCTTCCCGGTGCTGCTGCGCGATCTCCTCGACCGAGAGGCCGCCAGCATAGTGGGCGGACTTGGAATGGTCGGCTACGCCGAAATACTCGAAGCCTCGCTGGCGCGTGGCCTTAGCCATGGTCTCCAGCGTCTCGGTGCCGTCGGAGGCATCCGTGTGGCAGTGAAGAATGCCGCGCAGGTCCTGGTCGTTGACGAGCTTTGGGAGCTTGCCTCTCAGAGCCGCCTCGATCTCGCCGCGCCCCTCCCGGAGCTCAGGCTCGATGAAGGGCAGACCGAGGGCGCGGTAGATCTCGGCCTCTTCGCCGGCGATCAGGGTGCGCCCCTTGTGCAAGCCGTCGGCTTCCAACCGCATCTCCTTGTCGGCGGCCAGGGCCCGGAGCTGCTCGAGGTGGGCGGCGGAGCCGGTCGCGAGCAAAAGCGCGGCGCCGAAGTGCTCGCGGTCGGACAGGTGGATCTGCAATCCGTCCTTCGGCGACGGCTTCGCCGCCTTGCCGGCCTTGGGGACCTCGGCAACGATCGTGAGATCGCCGACGAGTTCGCAGCCCCGGCGGAAGTCGCCGGCGATCGTGACGCGCTTAAGCTCGGGCCGCGACTTGCGTATCGAATCCTTGGCATGTGCCAGCAGGGCGGCGGCACGGTGCAGATGCATGCGCCCTTCGCCGCTCTTTGCGATGGCCAGATTCTGCAGGATCTTGGTCTGAAGTGATGGGCCGAGGCCCTTGGCCTTCTTGATGCGGTCGTCCTTCGCGGCGGCCTCCAACTCCGCAAGCGACGTGATGCCGAGATCCTTGTAGAGACGCAGCACCTTTTCGGGGCGGAGACCGGGCACGGAGAGCATCTCGAGCACGCCCTCCGGAATTTCGCTGCGCAGCTTCTCCAGGCTCGGATCGGTCCCCGTCTTGTGCAGCTTGGTTATCATGCCGGCTATGGCCTCGCCGACGCCCGGAATCTCGGTAAGCCGGTACTCGGCGATGAGCACATCGAGCGGGTCGGCAACAGCCGCCAGGCTGTCCGCTGCCCGAGAGTAGGCTTTTGCGCGGTACGGATTGCCGCCGCGCAAAGCGCAGCGCTGCGCATATTCTCGAAGGAGGCTTGCTACGGCGCGGGTCTCGAGGGCTGGCACTCAATGAGCCTCCCGCCCGATGCCCTGCGACCCCCGTGAAGTGACACGAGGTCGAGTGGTCGCGGCGACGTCAGTCTCCCGATCGAGAGACCTCTCGAGCTTCTGCGCTGCGCGGAAGTCCTCGAGATGCTGCATGTTCGGAGCGTAAGCGGCCTCTTTCTTGAGCAGGTTATAAATTCGTCCGGCCACAAGCTGCAGATGCTTCATCTTGCCCTGCGGCATCGAGCGGGCTTTGCAAAGAGCCCGGACCGCGTAGGCCCGGAAGTAGTCAAAGGCATCTGACATGGTTTGATAACGTCCGTTGTCGCCTATGGTTCGGAAGCGGGCCTCCAACTTGCGCGAGGGGCGGCGCGCCCTCAAAGGGCAGCAACAGCTCGCCCGCATAGACCGGCAGCCTGGAATGGCTCCGCAACCCCCGCGAACTCCTTGCGGCGTTTCACCCTACCAAGCGACCCGACCATAGCGCCGCCACGCCAGGCGTTTGTATCATTGGGTACGGAAGGGGGCTCCGTCGGACCGGGTTTCTTTAACGGCTATTCCGTCCTGCGCGAGGCGCAGGGAACGGGGGAATCTTCTTGTTGTTGGCGGAGCTGGGGGGCGTAGCTTGAGGAGCGTCGCTATGTTGAAAACGAACGATTTGCTGGTGAAGTGTCCGAGGTGCGGAGCCTGGCCGATGGCCATCAGTGGGCAGAGAACCGTGGTCGCGCAGCCCGAGGTTTCGTTCCGATGCTCGCGGTGCGGCGGCGAGGAAGTCTGCCGCTTACACTACTTCGCGCGTTCGGATCTCGGTTCGCGTGGACTTGACGCTGCCTGACCTGGGCCAACGAAATTCTACTTCTCCGGAACGAGGCTCGCTTGGGCGACTTGATAGACCATAAGTCCAACCGGAGAATGGAGACGAACCATGAAGCCGATTGTTGCCGCCGTGTGCCTGCTCGCGCTTGCCTCCGTCTCACCGGCTGAAGCGAAGGGTTGCATCAAGGGCGCCATCGTCGGAGGCGCAGCCGGGCACATGGCCGGACACGGCAAGCTCGGCGCCGCCGCAGGATGTGTCATCGGGCACCATGAGGCCAACAAGCAAGGGAACCCGAGCGAGTCGAATGCCCAAGCCCCATCCGGTCGGAAGTAGCGATCGCGGGACCGGACGCCAGGGCGCTGGATGAAGATCCGCTTCCGCTCCGAGGCGGCATCAATGAAGCCGGCATATTTCCCCAACCACATAAACGTCTGCCACGCTCCCTCCTTTTGTTTTGGGCAACGCCTAGTTCAACGACCTGCCGTTCAATCGCCGGTGGCGACGGAAGTACAACGCCTTGGTCATACATAACCTTTTCGGCCAGTAGCGCGGAGGAGCAACGGGAGGGCAGATCCAGACCCAATGGAGCCAGCTCCCCGTCGATTGTCGCGGCGTATAGCCGACATAAACTGCGGTCTTTCACGGAAATGGGGCAACCAGTCGAACTCGGTGGGCAGCCGGGATATTCTCGAACAGCTCGTCCCAAAAGAGCAGGCCGAACAGGGTTTGCCAGAGCATGTTGTCAGTTAAGAAAACATTGGTGCCCTCGCGCCGGAGCGCGCCAGCGTCGCACCCTGCCTGTTGATCATTCGGACGAGCAGAGATCGTGCATCTTTAATAGGCCTCGAAGCGCGCTAAGAAGGCATGATGCGCCGGACGAAGCACGGAGACGTAGGTCCGCTGCACGAAGCTATTTGGCGGCACGCGTCGAGTGGCTTTGCTTACCTGCTATCCCACCACTAGGGGACACGACCCTGCAGCTCGACCGCCTCAGTATCTTCTCACTTTTGACGCTCATTCGCGCGCCTAGCGACAAGTTCTTGCGATAGCACCGATTCGCGCGCACCGCGGCGGAACGATCTGGGCTTGGCTCGTCTTGGCTGCTTAAGCGAAGGAAGTGGAAGATCGTGGATTGGTTATTGTTGCTCTCTTGTGTGGTGATCGCAGTCGCCGTGGCCGGGAGAGCCCACTCTCGTTATCTGGACGATCTCGAAGCCGATCCGGAACGTCAGCTCTTGCTGGGCATAAGTTTTGAGCAGCCGGCTGCGCCCACGCAGTATCGCGACCGTTCACCGCTCAAGTCGGATTCAAAACTGAGTTGCGACTGAGGCTCTTGGCTGCGATCCAGCCGGTCTTCTTTGGTGCGCTTGCCACCCCTAGATCCAGGTTTGCAGCTCGCGATGCTCCATCTGTGTGACTTTGAAGAGGTAATCATCTTTTCGGCGCTCTGGCTTTGAGAAGCCAAATACGACGAGCATCGCCGCGAAATATCCAGTCATCATACGTTTCCCTTCAGCGCAAGCGGTTTTCAAAGTAAATCAGGCGATCGCATCACCGGCTTGCGGCGCCGGTAAGTGATGATGGTGATGCCGGCGAATCCGAGAATCATCATTGCCCACGTAGATGGCTCAGGTACAGCCGTGACCGTGAATACAAATTGTTCATCGGTGTAATTGTTGTCAGTCCAACCCGTCTGATGCAGGCTGAGATCTTCAAAGCCCACATAGGTGCCGTTGGGAATCGTCCCATCACCGTTAAAAGCTGTCGAATACACGTGGTTCACGCCATCAGAGTTCATTTTGATGTCGGAGTAGTACGTGTAGCCGGTGGTCTTGACGTCGATGTAGAAGACGAGTGTGTCGCCGACAGTGACGTTGCCGAAGTCATGCGACTGTCCGTACGCACTGCTATGATTCTCTAGAGCAGTACCTCGGTCCTGGCCGTTCACCAGCAACCCCAGGCTTTCGGTAAAGGAAGCGCCTGAACCGTAAAAATATGCGGTCAGGGCCCCGTTCGAGGTTGAGGTGAAGGTGTAAGTGGTCGGGTTCTCGACGCCGGGGTTTGGGTAGACGACGCCAGCTTCCGCAGCTGTAGCTAGAGTGAGTATGAGCACGGCTGTGGCAACGTAGGTTTTGATCATTGCGGGCCTCACGCATTAATTTTTAAATAATAGACATTTAATATCTCGATTTAATAAAAGTCAATTATGCATATACCCACGGATGCGAATACACGTCTCTCGTGAGTGGGAGACCTGCAGGGCGGCAGGGCAAGCCAATCGGCGGTGGGGGTCGCCTGCTAGAGAACAAGAAGAGGTATTTAGGTGGAGTGGCGATCGATAAGGACTCGGATGGCTCTTGCGGCCACGCAGCCGCTCACCGATCCTACAACTTTCTCCAAAGCGTCGATCACTCGGCCATGTCGGTCGGGCGTTAATTCCTGCATCGCCTCGAGCGCCAAGGCTACAAAAATCACGAACATCAACGATCGGATCAATCGGGCTGGATAAGCAGCCCCGAACAGAAGCGCCAGGAGAAAATACGCGATGATCCGCTGCGAGGCTGCTGAACTCTCCAGCGTGGCCTCTGGGCGGAAGTGCATCGGGGACAGCGAGACAAAGCAGATGAAGGCAAGAGTGCCCCAAGCCGCTAGAGCCAAGAGTTTTCTGAGCATCCTGTGCGCATAGCGCGATTGGTCGGTCGCTGCCAATGGGTGGTCGACTTCTGGCGCGCATGGCGGCGGCGAGGTTGGCGGCAGTCGTCAACCAGAACGCCTCCAGGTTCGCAGCGCCTCAGGGATCCCGGCAAACGAACGCCTTCTCGCTGGGCTCGGCAAATACGGTCCTGCCATTTCAATGGGTCTATTGCCGCCCCATGGGGACTTCGTTGATCTTTTGCCCAATCCATATAACCAGCCGGGCATTTATTCGGCCATTGACTGCAATAGAAAAATCGAGAAAAATGGCTACGATTTAAACTATGCTTAATTTCCTTCGGTGAGGAGGTCAGCGGAGGCGGGTGACTTGAGCGGAACGTTCTGCGTTGCGGTCCTGTTAAATGTCTCTTGAGGCCACCGAACTCGCTTCCTCGCCGAAACTGGTAGAGGGCTAGCCAATGGACCGGGCAGAACGTCAGCTTTACGATCTGCGGCGTCTACAGCAAGCGCTAGAAAATATTGCGTCCGAACTCGATGAAATCGAAGGACGCTCCCATGTGCGGCTTCGTCACTTGGCGAGCAATCTCTCTGAAGGCCAGGGCCGAAGCCTCGAAGCTTGTATGTCCAACTTCGAGATCGCGGTTCGAGGCCGCCTGGCGCACTAAACCATGGCGTCTCGCTCTCTGCCGCGACAGGTTTTGGCCTGGTTCGGATAGCCAGACTGGCTGGAGTAGAGAAGCTCTGAGACGGTCGCAGAGCCTGCGCACAAGCAGATCGTTCCGAACGCGTCAGACTGTTGTGTCTGATTGCGATAGGCGAGGGGCGCAACTTCTAACAAACAAGTTCTTCATCCGGCTCAGACAAAGGCGTCACCGCATCAACCGTAACGTGGAAGCGATCCAGGACAGACTTGCACAACGCGCCAAGTTCTTGTTCTGCATCCTCAGGTCGCATTTTCATCAAGTAGTCCGAGCTGGCGGTTCCTCACCGCTCGTTTTAAGGCTGAGCATCTAATCTGCGCGAGCAACTTCAAAGTGGACGTGGTTAGAGTGCGGGCACCGGCGCGTTCGTGTGTCGGTGATGTGACAAATACCCTCCAGTTGCAAGCGCATAGAATACACCCATCCAATCATTCGCCCGAAAATTTTGCGTGCGACGCCACAATCTCGCTGCGTTCACTAAACACCGTGTCGCGTGGGGTGAGGTGGGTCTTTCAGCATCACGTTGAGCGGCAGGCCACCCTCGACACGCAGAGGTTCGAATGGGTGCTGCAACTTACGGTTATGAAAGTGCGCGAGCACTGTTGTCCGCGCGCGGCAGTGCTCTGCAGAGACCGTTTCAGATCGTGATCATAACGGCCGATTTTCTGTTGATCCTACTGAGCTATGTCCTCGGGGTGTGCCTTCATGGTGCTGAGGTTGCTTCCTCTGCCAACGGTGTGTCACTAGGCGCCGGGTTGTTTGTCGGAGGCGTTTTCGTCACGTTTGCTTATTTTCGTGATTTATACGCGACGCACCGACTGCTGAATCTGGCTTGGCAGCTTCGGAAGGTGCTCTACATCTGGTTGATGTCGCTGACCGTCCTGGCGGTGGTCGCTTTCTTGTTGGACTCGACGAACAATCTCTCCCGAGGAAGTGTCCTCGTCTTCGCTGCCATCGGAGGCATTGGCCTGATTGGTCTCCGCTTCGTCTGGCAGTCGGTGTTTGGTACAAGCTTTGCGAGAACTCGCCTGGTCGATCGTAAAGTGGTCTTGCTCAGTCTGCGGCCGCTTGATCTCACCTCCAGCCGCTTTAAGGATCTGCGCCGGAACGGGTTCGATGTCGTGCATTATGTTGTTCTCGGGGGCAATTGCGACGATGATCACTGGGAACGAGCGATCCGCGACGTCATCCGTCAATCGCGCTCTGCTGAGGTGGATGAATATCTGCTCGCGATCGACTGGAATGAGCTTCCGGTTCTGCGCAAGCTAACGTCCCTTTTGCGCGCTTTACCCCAACCGGTACGCTTGCTGCCCGACGATCCGATCGCAGATCTCGTGGCTCGTCCGTTTTTCCCGGTCAGCGGCACTATCGCGATCGAGATTCAGCGACCCCCGCTCAGCATCGTGGAGCGACTGCAAAAGCGCAGCCTCGACGTGGGAGTGGCGTTGTTTGCGCTGGTGCTGCTGATGCCGTTGGTGCTGACCGTTGCCGTTCTGATCAAGCTGGATTCGCCCGGACCGATCATTTTCCGGCAGTCGCGCCGCGGCTTTAATGGCAAGCCGTTCGAGATATGGAAATTTCGCACGATGACTGTCTGCGACACGATCTGCCAGGCAGCTAAAAGGGGTGCGCGGATCACCCGGATCGGGCGCTTCCTTCGCATGACGGGTATCGACGAGCTACCTCAGCTCTGGAACGTGTTGCGGGGGGACATGTCGCTGGTCGGGCCGCGCCCGCATGCGCTTGCCCATGACCACTACTATGACGAGCTGATCAGTAAGTATGTCTATCGCCATCATATGAAGCCCGGCCTGACGGGCTGGGCTCAGGTAAATGGATTCCGCGGCGGAACACCCACGATCGACCTGATGGAAAAACGGATCGAGTTTGACGTTTGGTACGTCGGCAATTGGAGCATCTGGCTCGACCTCAAGATAATGGCGCGCACAGCCTCGGCTGTGTTGTTCCAAGAGGCCTATTGAGCTCGCACGTCAAGACGTATCAGCAGAGGACGGTGGTCCCCAAGCTCAGTCGCGCGGTGGCTTTCGAAAGAAGCGAACAATCGTGTCGCCGAGTGCGATGAGTGGCGGCGCGAGAACAAAAAAAGCTCCTGTTGCGACGGCGACGATCACGTGCCGAAGTAAGACGGGCTCGTCCCGCTCTGCTTCTGTCTGACCGAGCTCGATCGGAGCTGGCGAGAGCTTTTTTCGAGGAGATACGGGCCGCGGTTTGCGCGGGCGAACGACGAGTAAAACGAACAAGATATTGAGCAGAACCCAAATCGCCAAAATTGTGAGGACGATACGCATCCCAAGCCACCAAAAATATGCTAAGAAATAGCCTTAAAATTAACCCGTTGGAACTTGGAAGACAAGGTGCCTTTTTCTTCAGCAGCGAGGCGTCGTCCAGGTACAGGCTAGGGCACAAGTTGCATCTGGCGAAACCCGGAGGAATACGGAGGAAAGGCGGAGCGCAGGCGGGCGGGCCGGAATCCATCCTTAGGTCTTTGCTCGCCAACTGGCACAGGGAATATTGCCAGGACAGGGCCTTGCACCGCGCCAATAGTCGGCGGAGTCCAAGGCCGCAGGCTTGCCAACCAGTACCGCGCCCCCTGACGCGACCGGTCGATCATGCCTTCTCAACCCGAAGCGAAGTCAACGATTATCCAAGCACTTGTCGACAGCAGCAAGTCTGCGCAAAGCACCAGCAGAGCGAGCTTAAGCCACGGGAAACGTTTGCGGCGCAAGCGCACGCAACGTCCTTTCAATCGATTTGGCGGACTCGAAACACCGCTTGCAGAAATGGCCAAGTGCATCAGGGTAAGCGGACTCGATAAGGGTCTTTGAAGTATTCCGATATGAACTGACCAGCCTAGTATTTTGTCAAGCATAGAATCTCGCTGTGTTTGTAAGACAGAAGGGGACTTTACGGCTGGAGAACCAGTCAGCCCTTAAGCGAGCCGAATTCTTTCGCATAACACGACCGGGAATCTTTACTGAGCCCTGCTCCTGAAGAGCAATGATCTAAACCTTTGCCGGCCATTCGATGGGCTTATAGAACAGTCCGCGGCGCTCGATTTCCTGTCTGAGTTGTTCGGCGCGTTCCTGGGCTGGCCCACTGACCAGACGAACACCTGTGGTGACCTCGGCGTGCACGTCATCGCGGATGGCTTCATACATGTGAATGATGAAGTGATCAGAAAGGTTCTCGAACGGCATCGGCGTTTCATCCCAACAGGTGGGGCCGCCAGAGTTTTGGGGGCGGTGTTGCTGGCGGCCCCGTACCGGACCATTGAATAGTGGTCTTGGGATTTCGACTTGGGGAAAGACGAGTCCCATCCGGCCCGCGCATAATGCCATCGGCACCTTGGGCATCAAGCTGAGCTTCGAATTAACCTCACTTCTAAACGTTAAGCGAGGCTCGAAGCGCCTAGCGCGACAGCTGCCTGGTACAGCCGAGACGTCCAAAGCATCGAAATCGTCTTCGGGCGAAGAAAATCGCAAGCACGAAAGCATCCTTGATCTCGAGCCGGGCATTACGGCATTTGCTGACGGCAAGCCTCATCAGGACAAGGGCCTCGAACTCGACGTCAAAGCAAAGCGTTTTGTGGAGCGCAACCTGAATCACGCTTGATCCGCATCCGGACCGCTCGGCGGCCTTTTGTCGGGTTCGCGTGGGCCGCGCTACTTGGTGCGACCTCTCTTAGCCGTTCGCTTTAGGAACTCATCAGGCTCGACTTCGAGTTTGTCGGCAAGGCGGCCGATGACGTTTATGCTGACGTAGTACACGCCTTTCTCCAGCTGGCTCAGATAGCTCCGGCTTATCTCAGCCTCCAGGGCAAGTTCGTCTTGCGACCATCCCTTGGCATTGCGCAGACGACGCAAGTTAGTGGCAAATGTCTCACGCAAATCCATGCGGGCAAAGATGCCGCTTGCTCAGTATATTGCACCTCGATATACTTAACAAAGTACGATCCTCTAACCACTCAGCGACCGTAAGCTCATGCAGATACCGCCGCTCGATCCGAACGTGGCTGACCTCGCTCCCGGCGGGCCTGTGCTAACCTCTTACGACGAGGAGCACGTTGTAACGTACATTCGCCTTTTGCAGGCTGAGGGCGAGGGAGCGGACTGGCGAGAAGTCGCTCGAGCCGCGTTGCACATTGATCCCGATCGTGAGCCGGATCGTGCGCGGAACGCATACGAGAGCCATCTTGCGCGCGCCAAATGGGTAACCGAGCACGGACGTTTGTTACGGCGCCGTTCCGAAACAGAAGAAATCCGCCGCCTAAAGACGTGCGGCGGAGATTAATTCTCCGGCTCAGCGGTGGTCGTTCATTCTCACGCACCACGTGTTGCCAAACCAGAGGCTCCTGCAAAAATCTTCCGCCGATGGACGAGACTGTCGTGGTAGCGGTCACGCGTGCCAATCCGGCAAAGAAAGTGCGTTACGACGAGGATCATCGGCGATTTATCGAGTGGGTTTTGCCAATGCCAATCCAGCGGTGCCGGCCGATCGTCGCAAACGGGGGTGGTCAGCGCTCGAACCGCTGAAGCGGCCGCCGCTTCCGACCAGCGGGGAGTGGAAAGCAAGCCGTGGCGGACAGCCTCAGTCGTGTGCCAGAGCTCCAGATCGCGTCGCGATTACCACGACCGAGCCGACGCCAGCAGAGGAATTGGCCGTTGTCGACTGGGATACGGGGCATCAGCCCTGGCTCACACGCCAAACGGACGCGCGGTGTCGCCCCTCTAGCGACCATGGACCCGAATGACGGTGTGGAGCTCTGGGCAATTTGCGCGACCGATGAGCCTCTAATTCTCGTCAGGGCTTTTAAAAGCTTTCGGACCTCGCCGATCGCAAGAAGCGCTCTCGGTCTGTGATAGGGGAAGCGGCTGCAACTTCGTTTCTATCGCCAGACGGAGTGGCACTCGGCTCTGGGTCGCGCGTCCTCCGCCAACATCAAAGATTGGGAGGCGGCCTTTACTCATTGCCTCGACCGGCTCTTGCGTCAGATGCAGAGGCTTGAGCGTGACGCTGGCTTAACGGCCGAGAGCCTTTTCTCTCGCTTTGGTTGAAGATTACACCGCCATTACCGACGAGGCGCTGGTAAAAGGCAGAGAGCGTTTTGAAGGTTTGCTCGAGGCGCTTGGACGTCGTTTGCAAAAGGGGAAAGCTTCCTCCGGCAAATTGTAGAACGTCAGGAGCCGGCCAAAGACACTTGAGCGAGCGATGTAGACAGACCATTTCGCCGGTCCTTCTTTTTCTACGCCAGCCTACGACCGCAGCGATTTAGCCGAATTGACGAAAGCTGGTCGCGCTATCGAGTCGCACGAGCTGACAGCAAGAGGGCTAGCATGCAAATTGTCGGAACATGGCATCTCATTGCGCGCGTTTTTCTCCCGTTTGCTGCTGGATATTATCTTTCATATCTGTTTCGGACGATCAACGCTTTGATCGCCAGTCATCTCAGCTCGGATACCGGGCTTGGGATTGCCGACCTAGGGTTGCTTACGTCAGTCTATTTCCTTATTTTCGCGGCGGCTCAGATTCCCGTCGGCATATTGTTGGACCGCTTTGGTCCACGTCGCGTGCAGAGTGCTCTGCTTTTGATCGCAGCAATGGGCGCCGGACTTTTCGCGGTATCGACCGGTTTTCTCTCACTTGTGATCGCGCGCGCAATGATCGGGCTTGGCGTGGCAGCCGCGCTGACTGCAGGGCTGAAGTCCATCATTCTTTGGTTCCCCAGAGAACGCGTCGCCTTGCTGAACGGGTACATGATCATGTTGGGGTCATTGGGAGCGGTGACTGCTACGTCTCCGGTCGAACACCTACTCGCCTGGACGGGGTGGCGACAGCTCTTTGATATCCTGGCGGCCGCTACCGGTGCGACCGCCGTTCTCATCTATGTCGTGGTGCCCGAACGAGACATTGTCCCACCCATAGCGCAAAGCCCGGCGACCCTTAGCTCCGTTTTCGGCGATCGACGGTTCTGGCGAATGGCCCCATTGTCGGCGACTTGCGTTGGATCGTCCTGGTCCCTGCAGGGATTGTGGGCATCGCCGTGGTTGACAGACGTCGAGGGGCTTGATCGTGCAACTCTGGTCCGACACCTTCTTACGTTTTCGATCGTCTTGAGCTGCGGTGCCTGGTTGTTCGGTACGACTGTCCATTACATCAAACGGAGAGGAATCGGGGCGGAGACGATATTAGCGGTGGTCGCAGTTCTGTTCGTCGCATCTGAACTAGCCTTGATCTTGCGAGCGCCTCTGCCCTCCATTGTGCCCTGGTCAGTTGTCGCCATTGTCGGAACGGCAACTGTGGCGAGCTTCGCGGTGATAGCGGATTACTTTCCGCCTGAGCTAGCTGGTCGTGCCAATGGCGCTCTCAACGTCCTGCACTTCGGCTGGGCATTTTTGGCACAATTCGGGACTGGCCTGATCCTGGAGCAATGGTCTGCGAATGATGGCCATAGGCCCGTCCAAGCCTATCAAGTCGCGTTCGGTCTCAACGTAGCGCTTCAGATCGCGGCGCTGCTCTGGTTCGCGCTGCCTTGGGGCCGATACATAGCTTCACGGATGAGGCCAATTCCGTTCTTCGTGCCGGCCGATATTTTCGACGCTGTCGAGTCGGTAATCGCGTATGACGATTGGGTCATTCTGCCGCCCGCGGAAGACGATGCGGCGTGGTGAGCAACACCTCGCCGTGGATCGGTACGGTCGAGTAGCCGCCAAATACCAGTTCTCAGTCTTTCTTTTTCTGCGCTAGTCTACGATCACTGAAGTCGCTTGTTGCGCCAAGTCCATCGGTACCTTTTCTAATCATCCCCACATGAGGACGTTCGTTGGACGTCCTCATTCGGTGGGGGCGAACGGTGGCAATCCATTCAATTCAATCAGAAGCGAGCTCGCGCGGCGCGCGAATGCTACGCAGCGCGCTTGGCTCAGCGATTGCCGCCTACCTCGAAGACGAAGCGATCATCGAGGTGATGCTAAATCCAGATGGGCGGTTGTGGGTCGACCGGTTGTCGAATGGCCTGATCGACACAGGCGAAACTCTCTCCGCAGCGGACGGCGAGCGTATTGTTCGTCTGGTAGCGCACCACGTAGGTGCGGAGGTGCATGCGGGCTCGCCACGGGTCTCGGCCGAATTGCCCGGGACCGGCGAGCGCTTCGAAGGTCTGTTGCCTCCGGTCGTTGCGGCACCGGCCTTTGCGATCCGCAAACCCGCCGTCGCCGTGTTTACGCTCGACGACTACGCCGCCAAGGCGATCATGACCGCGGAGCACGCCAAGATCCTACGAAACGCAGTCGTCGCACGGAAGAACATCCTTGTCGCCGGTGGGACATCAACCGGTAAGACAACCCTGACGAATGCGCTTCTGGCCGAGGTGGCGAAGACCTCCGATCGGGTCGTGCTGATCGAAGACACGCGCGAACTTCAGTGCAAAGCGCCCAATCTTGTAGCGCTCCGGACCAAGGATGGTGTGGCCACGCTATCGGATCTCGTTCGCTCCTCGCTGCGCCTACGACCGGATCGCATCCCGATTGGCGAGGTCCGTGGTGCCGAAGCACTCGATCTGCTCAAAGCCTGGGGCACCGGCCATCCCGGCGGCATCGGGACCATTCACGCGGGCACCGCGCTTGGCGCGCTGCGGCGGCTCGAGCAACTCATCCAGGAAGCCGTCATCACAGTTCCGCGGGCCCTGATCGCCGAGACCATCAACCTCGTCGCTGTTCTTGCCGGCCGCGGCGCTGACCGTCGCCTCGCTGAGCTCGCCCTCGTTTCGGGGCTTGGCGCCGCCGGCGACTACGAACTTTCATCAGCAGGAGACTGACATGCGTCAGCAATTTCGTTTTCTTCGAGATGCCGCTTCAATGGCCATGATCGGGATCGTTCTTTTGGCGTCGGCTCCAGCATGGGCAGCCGGCTCGAACATGCCGTGGGAGCAGCCACTCAATCAAATCTTGCAGTCGGTCGAAGGTCCGGTCGCTAAGATCATCGCCGTCATCATCATCGTCGTGACCGGACTCACGCTCGCGTTCGGGGACTCGTCAGGTGGTTTCCGCAGGCTGATCCAGATCGTGTTCGGTCTGTCGATCGCGTTTGCCGCGTCGAGCTTCTTCCTGTCGTTCTTCTCCTTCGGCGGCGGCGTGGTGATCTGATGGATGAACCGGTCGCAGGCTTCGTTGCGCCCGTTCACCGCGCGCTTACTGAGCCAATCCTGATGGGCGGCGCGCCGCGGTCGGTCGCGATTGTGAACGGCACGCTTGCAGCCGCGCTAGGACTTGGAATGCGGCTTTGGATCGTGGGTCTTGTCCTCTGGTTCATCGGCCACATGGCCGCGGTCTGGGCCGCCAGGCGCGATCCCGCCTTCGTCGATGTGGTGCGCCGACACCTACGCATTCCCGCACATCTCAACACCTGAGCCCTCTGTCATGATGAACCTTGCTGAATATCGCCATTCCAGCGCGCGCCTCGCCGACTTCCTCCCCTGGGCAGCCCTTGTCGACGAAGGGATCATCTTGAACAAGGACGGCTCGTTCCAGAGGACAGCAAAGTTCCGAGGACCCGACCTGGATAGCGCAGTGCCGGCTGAACTCGTCGCGGTCGCCGGTCGTCTGAATAACGCCTTGCGTCGCCTGGGATCCGGCTGGGCCGTATTCGTCGAGGCGCAGCGTCATTTTGCGGGGACTTACCCGCCTAACTCCTTTCCGGACGTTGCGTCTGCGCTGGTTGACGCGGAACGCAAGGCTCAGTTCGAGGAGGCGGGTGCCCATTATGAGTCCAGCTACTTTCTGACCTTCCTCTTTCTACCTACAGAGGAAGGGGCCGCCAGGGCAGAGCGTTTGCTCTATGAGGGACGCGATCGCACTGTTGGGGCCGACGCGCGTGAGTTGCTGCGCGGGTTTGTTGATCAAACCAACCGCGTGCTTCAACTCGTTGAAGGGTTTATGCCCGAATGCGCCTGGCTCGATGATCAGGATACGCTGACCTACCTGCACTCGACGATCTCGACCAAGCGTCACCGCGTTCGCGTGCCCGAAATTCCGATGTACATCGATGCGCTGTTGGCAGATCAGCCGTTGACCGGCGGGCTAGAGCCGATGTTGGGCTCAGCCAATATTCGGGTCCTGACGATTACCGGCTTTCCGGGGGCGACCACCCCGGGGATCCTGGACGATCTGAATCGCCTGGCATTCTCGTATCGTTGGTCGACGCGCGCAATCATGCTCGACAAGACCGACGCAACCAAGCTGCTGACCAAGATTCGGCGGCAGTGGTTCGCCAAGCGAAAGTCGATTGGCGCCATTCTCAAGGAGGTCATGACCAACGAGGCGTCGACGCTGCTCGATACCGACGCGCACAACAAGGCGATCGATGCCGACGCGGCTTTGCAGGAACTGGGGTCGGATCAGATCGGACAAGCTTTTGTCACGGCGACCATTACCGTCTGGGACCGCGATCCCAACGCTGCCGATGAAAAGCTGCGGTTGGTCGAGAAGGTCATTCAGAGTCGCGATTTCACCTGCATGATCGAGACGGTGAACGCCGTCGAAGCCTGGCTCGGCAGTCTGCCCGGGCACGTCTACGCCAATGTCCGGCAGCCGCCGGTTTCAACGCTCAACCTCGCTCATATAGTTCCGATGTCGGCCGTGTGGGCGGGCGAAGCGAGGGATCTGCATTTCAAGGGTCCGCCGCTTCTGTTCGGCAAGACCGAGGGATCGACTCCGTTCCGGTTCTCCCTCCACGTCGGCGACGTCGGCCATGCCCTTGTGGTAGGACCGACGGGCGCTGGCAAGTCAGTGCTGCTCGCGCTGATGGCTCTACAGTTCCGCCGTTATCCGAACTCACAGGTCTTCGCGTTTGACTTCGGTGGTTCGATCCGGGCGGCCGCCCTCGCCATGGGCGGTGATTGGCATGATCTCGGCGGCGCATGGTCCGACGGAGGTGAACAACCCGTCGCCCTGCAGCCGCTGGCCTGGATCGATGATCCTTCTGAACGCGGATGGGCCACGGAATGGATCTGCGCAATCCTTGCTCGGGAAAAGGTCGAGATCACCCCGGAGGTCAAGGATCATCTGTGGTCGGCGCTGACATCTCTCGCTTCGGCGCCGAGGGAGGAACGCACCCTCACGGGCCTGTCAGTCCTGCTGCAATTGAACTCCCTAAAGCGCGCCCTGCAACCATACTGCCTGGGCGGGCCTTCCGGGCGCTTTCTTGATGCCGAATTCGAACGTCTCGGTGAGGCGTCGGTCCAGGCGTTTGAGACCGAAGGCTTGATCGGAACGAGTGCGGCACCGGCCGTGCTGGCGTATTTGTTCCATCGCATCGCGGACCGCCTCGACGGCCGGCCGACGCTCCTTATTGTCGATGAAGGCTGGCTTGCCCTCGACGATGAGGATTTCGCCGGCCAGCTCCGAGAATGGCTGAAGACACTTCGGAAGAAGAACGCATCCGTCATCTTCGCCACCCAGTCGCTTTCTGACATCGATGGCTCCACGATAGCACCAGCGATCATCGAAAGCTGCCCAACGCGCCTGTTGCTGCCGAACGAACGGGCGATCGAACCGCAAATAACCGCCATCTACCGCCGCTTCGGACTCAACGACCGCCAGATCGAGCTTCTGAGCCGAGCCACGCCGAAGCGCGACTACTACTGCCAGTCCCGCCGGGGCAACCGGATGTTCGAACTGGGTCTTGGCGAGATTGCGCTCGCCTTCACCGCAGCCTCTTCCAAGACCGACCAAGCTGCCATCGCGCAGCTCCTAGCCGAACATGGGCCCAACGGCTTCGTACCGGCCTGGCTCCAACACCGTGGCGTCGCCTGGGCCACCGACCTGATTCCTAATCTCGCAAATCTGGAGAAATAGCTATGAGGCGTCTTGCCCAATTGGCGACCGCTGGCACTGTCGCGCTGGTGCTTGGCGTCGCGGTACCTGCACGGGCGCTGATCGTCTTCGATCCCAACAACTACGTCCAGAACGTCCTGACAGCCGCGCGGGAGCTCCAGCAGATCAACAACCAGATCACCTCGTTACAGAACGAGGCGCAAATGCTGATCAATGAGGCCAGGAATCTGGCAAACCTGCCGTACTCTTCGCTGCAGCAATTGCAATCCTCGATCCAGCGCACGCAGCAACTGCTGGCCCAGGCCCAAGGCATCGCATACGACGTGCAGCAGATCGATCGGGCTTTTTCGACCAGCTACGCTCCGGCCACAAGCAGCCAGTCGAACCAGTTGCTGATCTCCAAGGCTCAATCGCGTTGGCAGAATTCCTTTGCCGCGACGCAAGACGCGCTTCGCGTCCAGGCCGGCATCGTTGGCAACCTCGACACTAATCGCATCCAGACGTCCGCCCTCGTAACCTCGAGCCAGAGTGCCAGTGGTGCCCTGCAGGCGACTCAGGCCGGCAATCAGATTCTCGCGATGAACGCGCAGCAACTCGCCGACCTTACCGCTGTCGTGACTGCGCAAGGCCGGGCGCAGAGCCTTGAAGCAGCTCAGCGCGCCTCCGCCCAGGATCAGGGACGAGAGCAGCTTCGGCGATTCCTGACACCGGGGCAGGGCTATCTATCCTCCAATGTGCAGATGTTCCACTGATGACCAAGATAAAGGCATTCAAGGCATTGTCACTGCTTACGACACTCGGTGTGTTGGCCGTCACTGCCTGCACGATTCAGCTTCGCGGCGGTGACGAGGCGCCCGGGCTGTCGACCGCGGAGCAGAGGACAGATACAACCAGGTCTGACCTCGCAGGTTGCCGCAGCGTCACTGCTGAGGAAACGGCAGGTTATCGCCATTGTAGGCAGGTCTGGGCCGAAAACCGGCGTCGCTTCTTTGGCAAGACAACCCATGCTGCGGTTTTTGGCCAGGAAGATCCGGCCACAGCGCTGGCGCCCGCTCCAAAGGATCAGAGCCGGATCCCGCAAGCCTATCCGCAACCGCAGCCGTCAACCCCCGAAGCGAGCAAGCCATGATGGGTACGGGGATCATCGACCAATTCCTGGAAACGTTCACGCGCTATATCGATAACGGCTTCGGGCTGCTCGGGAGCGATGTCGGATATCTCGCAACGACCCTCGCGGCGATCGACATTACCCTCGCTGCGTTGTTCTGGAGTTGGGGTCCGGACGAAGACATCATCGCGCGCCTCGTCAAGAAGACGCTTTTCGTGGGAGTCTTGGCCTACCTCATCGGAAACTGGAACAGCCTTGCGCGCATCGTTTTCGAGAGCTTTGCCGGCCTTGGACTGAAAGCGTCAGGCGCAAGCCTGTCCGCATCCGATTTCCTGAGACCGGGCAAGATCGCTCAAGTCGGACTCGACGCCGGCAGACCGTTGCTCGACTCGATGTCCAACTTGATGGGCTACATCAGCTTCTTCGAGAATTTCATCCAGATTGTGGTTCTTTTGTTCGCCTGGGTCGTGGTTCTGCTCGCCTTCTTCATTCTGGCGATCCAGCTCTTCGTCACCCTGATCGAGTTCAAGCTCACAACGCTGGCCGGCTTCGTGCTCATTCCCTTCGGGTTGTTTGGGAAGACCGCATTCGCCGCAGAGCGGGTCCTGGGCAATGTCATATCCTCCGGGATCAAGGTCCTGGTCCTGGCTGTCATTGTCGGCGTCGGCTCAACCCTGTTTTCGAAGTTCACCACTGGCTTCGGTGGCAACCAGCCAACGATAGAAGACGCAATGACGCTGGTCCTTGCTGCGCTCTCATTGCTAGGCCTCGGCATTTTTGGTCCCGGGATCGCAAACGGCCTGGTCTCCGGCGGGCCGCAGCTCGGTGCCGGCGCCGCGATTGCAACAGGACTTGCTGCCGGAGGCATTGTTGCGGCGGGTGCAGGCGTTGCGGCCGGAGGTGCTGGTCTTGCCGGCGGCGCGATCGCGGGTGCCGCGCGCGGTGGCGGCGCTCTCATGAGCGGAGCAACCGCCGCTTATCGGAGCGGTGGCCTCGTTGGCGTCGCGGAAGCCGGCAGCTCGGCTGCCCTGAGTCCATTGCGTCGCGCAGCGGCCGCGTTCGGCGCAGGTGAGCAGACGAAAGACCAGACCGCGAGCACTTCGGCTGAAGGGCAGCCAGATTGGGCGCGGCGCCTGAAGCGGGCCCAGACCATTCGGCACGGTGCGGCGGCGGCCGGCCACGCAGTCCGCTCAGGCGATCACGGCGGCAGCGGCTCTTCGGTCGATTTGTCTGAAGGAGAGGGCTGACACGCGGCCAATGCGCGTTCGTCGCGCTCACCGCATCGGAAATCCGGATACCGCACGACTTGTAACCGATCACTTTAATCTCAGGGGCACCATCGATGTTCAAACGACCCTCCGTACACTACGGGCGTATGCCCGAGCCGACCACGCCTTACCAAAAGGCTGCGCAGGTTTGGGACGAACGCATTGGATCGGCCCGCGTGCAGGCCAAGAACTGGCGCTTGATGGCGTTCGGCTGCCTGATGTTATCAGCCGGTCTCGCAGGTAGCTTGGTTTGGCAATCGAGCCAAGGCTCGATCACGCCCTGGGTGGTCGAAGTCGACCATCTCGGCCAGGCCCAAAGGATTGCGCCGGCCAACTTCGACTATCAACCAACTGATGCGCAGATCGCCTACCATCTGGCGCGCTTTATCGAGGATGTCAGAGGCCTGCCGGCCGACGGCATCGTTCTGCGGCAAAATTGGCTCCGGGCCTATGATTTTACGACGGATCGTGGCGCGGCTGCGCTGAACGACTACGCGCGTAACAACGACCCCTTCGCCAAGCTGGGCAAGCTCCAGATCTCTATCGATGTCTCGAGCGTCATTCGCGCCTCTTCGGAAAGCTTTCGGGTCGCGTGGACCCAGCGCACCTACGACAACGGCTCGTTGAGCTCGACCGAGCGCTGGACGGCCATTCTCACCATCGTCATCGAGACGCCCCGCGACGCCGAACGCCTGCGCAAGAATCCTCTTGGAGTCTTCGTTCGCGCTATCAACTGGTCGAAGGAGTTGAGTAAGTGACCAACACGCCGTCCGACGTTCATTCGAAGCATCCCGTCCCGTACAGCAGGATCGCTCCGACTCCGTCCGAATTGTTGACCGCGAAGCGAACACTCTTGTTTGCTCTCCTGCTTGCGTCGTCGGCGCTCGGCGGGTGCGCGACCTACATTCCGCCGGAGATCAGCTATGACGCTGAAGTGCCTCCGTTGCCGGCGACGCCGGTGGCTCTCGGCGACAGATCGCGACCGCTTCACGTTCCACCCCTCTGGAAGCCGGCTTTCGGCGGCAAGTCGGGAGGGAAGGAAGACGCTGAACCCGTGAGCCGCGTCGAGACCGCAAACAGCGCAGCCCGGGTCGAACCGCGCAAGCGAGGGTATTTCAACGCAGCCCAGATCTACGCCTACAGCCCCGGGGCGCTTTACCAGATTTACGCCGCACCCGGGCAGATCACGGATATCGCGCTCGAGGAAGGAGAGCAGTTGACGGGATCGGGGCCGATCGCGGCCGGAGATACTGTCCGCTGGGTCGTGGGCGATACCGAGAGCGGGAGCGGCGACACACGGCGCGTCCATATCTTGGTCAAGCCGACCCGCGCATCGATCGAAACCAATCTTGTCGTCAACACCGACCGGCGCACCTACTTGATCGAGCTCCGCTCCCGCGAGCGGCCTTACATGCCATCCGTCGCCTGGTACTATCCTGAGACGGTAAGCGAACGGTCGCGCTCAGCTGCCCTGAAACCCGTTCTTCCGGACCCGGCGCAGCGCATCTCCCGCTATGCCATCGAAGGGGACAGTCCTCCCTGGCGGCCGCTCGCCGCATATGACGATGGCCGCAAGGTATATGTCGAATTCCCGCAAGGCATCGTGCAGGGCGAGATGCCTCCGCTCTTCGTCATTGGCCCGGATGGCAAGACAGAATTGGTCAACTACCGCGCCTACGGCAACGTGCTGATCGTGGATCGGCTCTTTGCAGCCGCCGAACTGCGGCTTGGCGGCGAGCACCAGCAGAAGGTCCGTATTGTCCGGACCGATGGGAGGCCATCGTCATGAACACCCGAAATGGAAACGATCTGGAGCAAGCTGCTCCGCCTGACACACACGAGGATCAATCCAGGAGCTTCCGCTTGAGAGCGGAGCACCCGCGCGTGACACGCTTGTCGCGGAAAGTACTGGCAGGAGGGAGCGCGGTCGCTCTGCTTGTCATCAGCGGAGCCGTGCTGTGGTCGCTGCAGAAGACTCGCCCTCGAGACCAGGCGGCCGACGAGCTTTACAATACCGACCATCACAATGTCGCTGACGGTATTACGGCGCTGCCGAAGGACTATGCTGGCGTTCCACGCCAGCCAATCCCCCAACTGGGTCCGCCACTTCCCGGGGACCTCGGTCGGCCGATCCTTGCCGCCCAAGGCCAGTCGCCGACGATCGGCGCTGATCCGGAACAGCAACGCCGGGATCAAGAGACCGAAGCAGCCCGCATCAGCCATCTGTTTGCTTCGACCACTGGGAGAGAAGCGCGTGAGCCCGCGGCTGCAGGGGGCGATCGCATCGCATCACAAAGCCCGACCGGTGCCAATGACGACGGATATGCGCAGAACGGTCAGGACCGCAAGCTTGCTTTCGTGAACGCCTCTGTGGACCGTCGCACAGTCAGCCCTGACCGCGTCACCAAGCCAGCTTCACCATATGTCGTGCAGGCTGGGACGGTTATTCCGGGAGCCCTGATTACCGGAATCAGATCGGACCTGCCAGGCCAAATTACGGCGCAGGTGACCGAGAACATTTTTGACACGCCGACTGGCCGGTTTCTGCTTGTGCCCCAGGGAGCGCGACTGATCGGGATCTATGATAGCCAGGTCATTTTCGGCCAGTCCCGTGTCCTGCTCGTCTGGACCCGGCTGATCATGCCAAACGGATGTTCAATCGTTCTCGAGCGGCAGCCTGGCGCTGACGCTGCCGGGTATGCAGGCCTCGAAGACCAGGTCGACAATCATTGGGGTGAATTGTTCAAGGCCGCGGCACTATCGACATTTCTAGCGGTTGGGACCGAACTGGGGGCTGGTTCAGACACCAACAGCAACAACAGCGCAATTATCCAGGCATTGCGACGCGGTGCCTCGGATTCACTGAACCAGACCGGCCAGCAGGTTGTTCGCCGCAGCCTCAACATCCAGCCCACTCTGACGGTGCGACCCGGTTTCCCTGTTCGCGTCGTCGTCAACCGCGATCTCATACTTGCGCCATACGGGAGATAGCGAATGCCAAAGCTTCGAATACGAGTGCTGCCCGACGACAAGCCAATCAAGCTCACTGCAGAACTTCCGGCATCAGTGTATCGGGATCTTGTGGCGTATGCAGAGGCCATTGCTCGTGAAAGCGGGCAGCAGATTGATCCAGCTAAGCTGGTTCCTCCCATGCTGGCCCGCTTCATGGCCACGGACCGCGGATTTGCAAAAGCAAGGCGAGCCGGTCATTCACCGAGAATAGGCGATGGTGAGGGATAGCGCTCGGCCATCAGGTTGAGGAAAGGCTTCAGAGCCGGATTTTTACTGTCGTCGCGCGCGCCCCGGCGAACACGCGGCTTTCTCTTCGCGCTCTCCAGGTATTCTGCAATGGAACTGCGCGACATTGCGCTACTTCCGGCCAGACTTATTCCACGAGCGCGCCTTTGCTCGTGCCATCTGATTAAGATTGGCGATACCGAGCTTGGCCTCGCCAGCGCGGCAGATCATGTGAAGGTCTATGGTGGCGTCGCTGTCCGTAAGCGGCATATAGATGACACTCGGAATACCGATATAGCGCAGGCTTGAGGGAACGACAGCGACGCCCAGTCCAGTCGCGACCAGGCCGATGATCGTCGAGGCCTCCTTTGCGTCCTGCACAATGTTCGGGACGAAGGACCGTTTCGCACAAAGCCTGAGGAAATAGTCGTAGATGCCGACGCCGTAGGCGCGCGGGCAGAAGATGAACACTCGCCGCGCAGCGCGCCGAAACTGATCTCGCGTTTGGACAACAGCTCGTGGCTTGCGTTGATGGCGACGACCAGCGGATCAGCGAGCAGCAGCGAGGTCGCGATATCGGCAGGCGGTTTGAGGCGCGGTGGCGTGCGGATGGTTCCGACATCGAGCTCGCCCCCCTGAGCGCCGTGCTCCGCTTGGCCGATGCCATGTTCTGCAGGAACACGCGGATATCCGGGTACCTGGTTCTGGACGAATGCATCAGGCTCGGAAAGATATTGGCTTCGGTACGAATTGTGGCGAGTGTGTCCTTCATGAAGCACTCGAGGCAGAAGCTGTTTGGCTTTCCGCCTACGCTTCGGCGATTCTTGAGATTGGCGGAGGCTTGCTACTTTTGATAGGCCTCGGCAGACGGTATACCGCGTTGTGCTTTCGGGCGAGTGAGAGTCGCTTACTTCGTGGCTCATGCGCCGCGGAGCGTGTTTCCGGCGATCAACGGCGGTTGCGCGGCGATTCTGTTCTGCTTCCTATTCACTCTGTTTGTCTTCATCGGTCCTGGAGCGTCGACGGATGGCTGAAGTCGAATTCGAGGGCCAGCAAAGTCAGGGAACTGATCGGGTGGAAGATCAAGATTGGCTCCCTCTCCGAAGGTCAGGTTGACAATCACTTGGGCGGCTTGGCCGGGGGAAAAGGAGCTCGGTGCCGGCTCCGAAACCAAGAGCACCGGAAGCGCCATCATCCAGCCAATGCGCCACGATGCCTCGGACATCCAGGCCAGATCGGACGGCAGGTGGTTCGGCGCAGAGGCCTTCACGCGAAACCGGGCAGTGAATTGACCGAGCGAAGCTGATCGCACCGATGCTGGCGCGTATCGCCGCCCCTGATCGCGCGTTTGCAAGGCAGCGACGAACCGCTCAGTCGCAAGTCATGGTTGAGGGGTAGCGTTCCCTCAGGAGGGTTACAAGGCTGTTCAGGGCGGGATTGTCATTGTCTTTTCGCCATTGGGCCGAGAAGTCGATGCGCGCGGGTCCAGCACCATCGCGCAATTCGCGATACACGACACCGGAAAAAGCGGCGCCAGTGTCGGACTCTAGCACCAGTCCGATCCCCAGCTTCATGCTGATGAGACTCTTGATCGTACCACGACTGACATCGTGGCGATCGATCAGCGGCCGATCCTCGGGGCAGACCAGTCTTGATATCATAAGTTCTTCAAACTTGCGGGCAGGGTCTTGCCGGCTTAGCAGCAGCCGCTCATTCCGCAGGTCGGTCCAGTGAACCGCCGGACGCGCAGCCAGTGTGTGCTTTTCCGAGAGCGCAAGCAGGATGCGCTCACTCCATAGCGGATGAACACAATGGTCAGGCAGCGGGACCTCTTCCGGAACAATGAGAATGTCGAGTGTGCCACCCTGCAATGATGCTGTGAGCTGCGCCTGTCGCCGCTCGACGGTCGCCAGTTCAATCCGGGGATGTTGCCTTCTGAATTCAGACAATGTGGCTCTGAGATTGCCGGCAGATGTGTCCGTGCAAAAGCCGATTGAGAGGCGGCCGGCTGCGTCCTGACCGGCCGAGCGGGCTGTTGCAACAAGCATATCTACCTGTTCGAGAATCAATCTCGCCATTCTCAAGGCGCGGTCTCCCGAGAGGGTTGGCTTCAGTCCACTGCTGGAGCGCTCAAATACAGTAATCCCGATCCGATGCTCGAACTGGCGAATAGACCGGCTTAGTGTCGAGTGCCGGATGGACAATAGCTCCGCCGCTTGTCGCATACTTCCACAGTCTGCAGCGACGACGGCAAACCGGAGCTGCTGCAAATCCGGGACGTTCACCCGCACCCAACCTTGCTGGTCCATCGATCAATTCTCGTGCATGGGGGCCCGTCCTTGTGGCACCTGCGATGACGTCGGGGGTTATCTCGCGTTTCGCTTCAGGCGGCAGCGTGAATAACCGGCTCCCAAAGAACAGGACCAGTGAATCCCCCCGACTGCTGAAGAGCGGTAAGTATCCCGGCGGAGATCTCAAGATATCCTGCGACGGCCAAAGTGTGCCCCAGCCTGCAGGGTTCTCCGAGACGCCGCAAAGGCCATCCGGCAAGGCGAAGCAGTCGTTCCATTCTGACATCCGTCACCGTGACGATGTCGGAAAGTCCTCGAGAAATGCCGAACTCGACCATCCCGGCGAACAGTTCGTAGGTTGCCCGCGCAATAGCGTGCTCTCCTTTGGGACAATCCAACCCTACGTCCAGAGCGAACCTGCTGCTTTCCCAGATCGCCGGATTTACCGGAGCGGTCAGGCCCGCCAGCAGATCCGGGAAAGTTTCCCGAAGCATCGTCGGGCCAGTGGAGGGTAACAATCGAACGCAACCCTTCACCTGGCCATCAGTTGCGAGCTGGAGGAGGTAGGCGGGATGGAGGGCATCGAAGAGGTCGATTTCCATATCCCCGCTGGTGTGGACGTCCCACTCGAGTCGCTGCTTGAAAATCCGATAACGCAGCCGGTGCATTGCGACGAGGGTTTCCGGAAAAGCTCCGTAGGACCGCTTTGTGATCAGATGAATCATCGAGGCTCCTGCTGGAATTGCGATGCCCGATGAACACCCGATGCTTGACGGGCTGCACTCCCCCTACCTGCGGGGGAGCGCACGCCTTAATTGTGCTTTCAAGGTTTTTCAGCCGCCAGCCGGGCGGCGGCCTGCACGATGGTGCGGACGCCGAGTTTCCCTTTGGCGCTGTCGAGGTAAGATGCGACTGTGTGACGGGAGATGCCAAGAATGCAACCGATCTCCCACGCACTCTTGCCTTCTGCGGCCCACTCTAGGCATTGGCGCTCTCGCGGGGACAGAAGCAGCATGTCAGTCTTTCGTTTGCTGGCAAGCTTGCGCCGGGCATGCGCATGGAAGTGGATCGCCATGAGCTGCAGGACCCGGATCTGGGAGCTGACGCATTTGTCGAACGCAGCATTTCGCTGGTCGCAAGCGAAGGTCAGTGCTGCGAGAGGACCTCGGTCGTCGTGAACAGGTATCGTGAAGCCGAACCGGATTCCGAAGTGGGATGCCTCGTCGAGTATCTGTTGCTGCTGCAACGAGAGAGACCTGACCGGTGAACCGGCTCCCCATCTGAACGGCTCCGCCGTTCCATGAGCTTCCAGTACGACGGGGTCGAGGCGCTGATATTGACTGCGAAGATAGCGTGAAGTCCACTTTTCGGGATAAGTCGATATCAGTCGTGGTGTCGCATCAAGCTCGTCTGGCATGGCTATGTAGGCGAAGCTGGACAGGTCCAGCGCCGTGGCTGTAGCGACCAGCGTACGATAGAAACCGGCGGGATCCCTGGCTTCTTCCAGCAGATCGACGAACTGTTGAAAGATAAGATGCATGGAAGGCGCTGGGAGCCAGGACCTTGCTAGGGGCAGTCTGCTGTGGGTCGCCGGTCCCGCTAAAGGGTCCCGCCTGAAAAGCGCGACGATGCTACAGAACGGCTGTTCTATTCTGAGTTGACTTTATGTCAGCAGAAGCGTGTACGGAATTCATCATTGCGGCTGCTTTTGCAGGCAGCTGAGCGGACTGGCAACAGGTTGCGAGAAAGGCAAGGCAACCAACCGCGGCAGCGGGAGCCCTACGGCTCGGGGCTCTATCGGCCCTTGGTCGATGAGGTCAGAATTCGTGCGCCGTGCCACAGCCTGGATTTTACACTTTCCCTCGCGATGGAAATGAAGTGATCCTCCACGAGCTGGCCTGCGCGTGACAGCGGGCTCTCCCGCGAATGGATGATTGACCAGTTGACCCGCTGTCCCTGAATCGGTGCTGCCGATATCTCCTTCTGCATTAATCTGGTGTGGCACGCACAATACGCCGTAACGGCGTAGCCGAGGCCAGCCTCTACGGCCGCAACGATGAGCTTGGGAGTGTTGATCTCGGCTGTTAAGTGCAGGGGAAGGCGCTTCCTGGTGATTGCGGTTTCGATGATCAGCCGGAATGTGTTGGGACGGCTCGGCAATACTAGAGGGAGCTCGGACACTTCCTTCAGGTCGACTGGCCTTGACAGGTCGAGCCCGGCCTCGCGAGGCCCGACAAGACAGAGCGGCTCCTGAATGAATGGGACCCGCGCCAGCCCGGTGCGTGGTTCGTAATCGGTCACGATTCCAACATCGGCGTCTCCCTGCAGCACCATGGTCCACGCATTGATGAAGCCGCTGATGTATTCGACGGCCCGAAGCGTTACCCCCGGATACAGGGACCTGAACCGGGCCATTGCCGGAATGATGAGCAAGTCCGCCATCGACGGAGGAATCGCCAGCGTAAGTTCTCCACCTGGTTCATTGTGTTCGTCCCGGACTTCCTGCTGCACCCGTTCCAGCTGGCGCACGAGCGGCATGGCCCTGTCGCGCAGAAGTCGTCCGGCATCGGTCAGTGAGACGCCCTTGTCAGAGCGATGAAAGAGCCGTGTGCCGAGTTCATCCTCGAGCTGCTGGATCTGGCGGGAGAGCGCGGGCTGGGCAATGTAGAGGGCATCTGCCGCGCGTCTTACGCTTCCAAGCTGCGCCACTTTGAGAAAGAAACGAAGCTGCCGGCTATTCATCTCGGTCGCTCGCGAAGTCTCGTGGATGGAGTCGGGCAACGGGAACAGAACGGGACTTCCGCTCCTCGTTCGCACGCGGGACACCGAGCTTAGCGATAACCTCCTCGGTGAGATAGTCGGGAAGCGCCATGGCGAGGCTCTAATACTGCTCGTGGGTCCGCCGCGAATGAGGGGCGCTGCACACCCGGGTATCACCCTGATGCCGAATTAGCATTGGCGAACTGCGCTCTGTCCTTACTACGGTCTCCCGCAGATCCGGCGGAGCGAACCTCACGCGAAGTCACCTGGCCGCAGGGAAAAGAGCCGGGTGTGCAATCACTCTTGCGGATCAGGACGTCAATTGAGAGCTGACGAGGCGCGAAGCGCGTTCCGTCGTGCGGTTTGAATGTGCCGCAGTTCAATGGGTGGGAAACATGCGAGAAGTCATGTCCGTCGTCAGCGACGGAATGAAAATAGACTGGGATGTCGCAATCACGATGGAGGATGGCAGTGTCGTCGTGGCCGACATCTTCCTGCCGGTCGATGAGGGAAAATATCCCGTGCTTCTCGCCGCGGGTCCGTATGGCAAAGGTCTTCCTTTTTCAGTGGGCTACTCTCACCAGTGGAAGGAGCTGTCCACCAACCATGCCGATGCGCTTGCCGGATCGACCAACAAGTACCAGGTGTGGGAATTCGCTGATCCGGAAGTGTGGGTCAAACACGGCTACGTTCTGGTTCGCATCGACACGAGAGGCACTGGTTGCTCACCCGGGAAGATCAGCTTCTTTTCGTCCCGGGAGACGCGCGATCTCTATGAGGCGATTGAATGGGCCGCAAGGCAGCCGTGGTGCACGGGCAAGGTTGGCATGCTCGGCATTTCATACCTGGCGAGCAACCAGTGGCAGGTCGCTGCCCTCAATCCTCCACACCTTGCCGCCATCTGTCCCTGGGAGGGAGCTTCCGACTTTTATCGCGAATACACGCATTCGGGAGGGATCGTCTCGGAATTTCTGCCTTCATGGAAGCCGTATCAGGTCGATACCGTTCAATACGGCAATCCTCACTCGCCCGTAAATCCCAATAATGGCCGCCGGGTGTCTGGTGATGAAATCATTGGCGAGGAGCAGCGCAGCGCTTCGGCCATCGATATTGGAAAGGTGGTCAACCAGCATCCACTCGACGATGAGTTCTACCGCGAACGATCAGCCAGGCTTTCAGATGTGCGCGTCCCCGTACTTTCTGCCGCAAACTGGGGTGGTATGGCGCTTCACTCGCGCGGCAATTTCGAAGCATACCTGCAGGCAGGCTCGCAACAAAAGTGGCTGGAAGTCCACGGTCTCGAGCACTGGACCGAATTTTACACCAGGTACGGGCAGGACCTCCAGCTGCGGTTCTTCGATCACTTCCTGAAAGGGGCCGATAACGGGTGGGACAAACAGCCGCCGGTTCAATTGAAGGTTCGGCACATTGATCGCTTTGTCGTTCGTCATGAGAGTGAATGGCCCCTGGCCCGCACCAGATGGACCGAAGTGCGGCTTTCGCTATCAACCACGAAGCTCGGCGGACCGGAGGAGTCGGGAATCAAGGAGGTCTCATTCGAGGCTCGCTCGAAGGGGATCCGGTTCACGTCCCGGCCATTTGCGGAAGAGACAGAGATCACCGGACCAGTGTCTCTCAGGCTCTATTTGTCTTCTTCAACAAAAGACGCAGATATTTTCGCAACACTGAACCTGCTCGATCCTGAGGGAAAAGAAGTACTCTTTGCATCCGCTTTCGAGCCCCGGGCTCCGTTGACGCAAGGCTGGCTTCGTCTGTCTCACCGGAAGACGGACCCCGACAAAAGTCAGCCCTGGCGGCCCTGGCATACGCACGACGAGATCCAGCCGCTTAAGCCTGGCGAGGTCTATCCCGTCGACATCGAGATCTGGCCAACTTCGATTGTTGTCCCGCCCGGGTACCGGCTTGGCCTGACGATTCAGGGACGGGACTACGACCATGGCCTCATGGAGCGGAGCCGGGCCTATGGTCGCGACCAGTTCGGGAGCGGTCCGTACTGGCACGAGCATCCCGGTGACCGGAACAGACCGGAATACAGCGGCATCACGACAATCGTATCGAAGCCTGGAGCACGGCCGTTCCTTCTGCTGCCCGTGATTTCCGGCCGGTCCCCGCAATAGCAGTCTGGAGAGAACAACAGTGAAAGTTGACAGATCCGCCATCGATGAAGCCGCGAAACGTCTCTCGAACTGGGGACGCTGGGGTGCCGACGATCAGATCGGGACATTGAACAATGTAACTCCGGCGCACGTCGTCGACGCTGCGCGGCTCGTCCGCAAGGGCAGGGTGTTTGCGCTCGGGTTATCCCTCAAGGAGCCGATACAGTCCGGGTTGTTCGGAGGCCGGTGGAATCCAATCCACACCATGCTGGCGACCGGGACCGACGCCAAGTCGGGCAACCAGGATGAGCCAGCACCTTATCTTCGTTATGCGGACGACGCGATCAGCATGCCCTGCCAGGCATCCACTCAGTGGGATGCCCTGTGCCACGTCTTCCTGAACGACAGGATGTACAACGGTTACGATGCGGGACTTGTGGATGTTCGCGGAGCCAGGCGACTGGGTATCGAACATGTCCGCAACAGGATGGTTGGGCGCGGAGTCCTGCTCGATGTCGCGAGGCACAAGGGGCTGAGCTGGCTTTCCGACGGATATGCCATCACCAATGACGACCTCAATGCCTGCGCCGCCGCCCAGAAGGTCGAAATTCGAAACGGCGACTTCGTGATTGTGCGTACGGGTCAACAGGAGCGTTGCCTCGCGCAAAAGGACTGGAGTGGTTACGCGGGCGGCGACGCTCCCGGGCTTGCCTTTGAAACCTGCTACTGGCTTCGCGAGAAGGACGTCGCAGCCATCTGCTCCGATACCTGGGGATGCGAGGTTCGTCCGAACGAGACCAGTGATGCCAACCAGCCGTGGCACTGGGTAGTCATTCCGGTCCTCGGCATTTCGATGGGCGAAATCTTCTATGTGAAGGATCTCGCCGAAGATTGCGCGATGGACGGCGTCTATGAATTCTTCTTCTGCGCGCCGCCACTTCACCTGCCAGGGGGTGCCGGTTCCCCGATCAATCCTCAGGCGATCAAGTAATCACAGGTGGTGCGAAGATGATCGAGTATTTGAAGCGCGGCCGGGACGCAGTCCAGCGGTCGGAAGACCAGGCCAGGGTACGCGCGGTGGTCGAGGAGATACTCTCCGGGATCGAGCGGCGCGGAGATGACGCGGTTCGCGAACTGTCAATCAGGTTCGATAACTGGGACCGCGAGGACTACAGGCTGACCGACGCCGAGATCGAGGAATGCCTTGGAAAATTATCCAGGCGTGACGTTGAGGACATCTGCTTTGCGCAGGAGCAGGTTCGCAACTTTGCTCGGCATCAGCGGGAATCAATGCGTGACCTCGAAGTAGAAACGCTCCCCGGCGTCGTTCTCGGACAGAGGAACATTCCGGTGAACTCGGTCGGGTGCTATGTCCCTGGCGGCAAGTATCCGCTTCTCGCGTCTGCCCACATGTCGGTTGTTACCGCCAGGGTCGCTGGCGTGAAACGGATCGTGACCTGCGCGCCGCCTTATCAAGGCAAACCCGCGGCGGCGATCGTGGCCGCACAGCATATGGCGGGGGCCCACGAGATCTATTGCCTCGGCGGAGTCCAGGCGATCGGCGCGATGGCGATTGGTACGGACTCGATCGGACCTGTCGACATGCTCGTAGGCCCGGGAAATGCGTTCGTCGCTGAAGCCAAGCGTCAGCTGTTCGGGCGCGTTGGGATTGATCTGTTCGCCGGCCCGACAGAAACCTTGGTAATCGCCGATGATACCGTCGATGGCGAAATCTGCGCGACGGATCTTCTCGGTCAGGCCGAGCACGGGACGAATTCCCCGGCAATCCTGCTGACGACCTCGCGGGCGCTTGCCCTTGAAACAATGTCCGAGATCGAGCGGCTGCTTCGGGTGCTTCCCACCGCGGCCACAGCTGCGAAAGCATGGGAACATTATGGAGAAATCATCGTTTGCGATGACGTCGACGAGATGGTCGCCGAGGCAGACCGCATTGCATCCGAGCATGTTCAGGTCATGACGAAGGACCCGGACTATTTCCTGAAAAACATGACTAATTATGGAGCGCTGTTTCTCGGTCCGCGAACCAATGTTGCCTACGGGGACAAGGTGATCGGCACGAACCACACGCTGCCGACCATGAAGGCTGCGAGGTATACCGGGGGGCTCTGGGTTGGCAAGTTCCTCAAGACCGTGACGTATCAACGCGTGACGACGGATCGAGCCTCGTCGCTCATCGGAGAGTACTGCTCCCGCCTCTGCATGCTTGAAGGTTTTGCCGGACATGCCGAGCAGGCAAACATTCGTGTTCGCCGCTATGGGGGGCGGAACGTTCCGTTTGCGAGCGCGGCTGAATAGCCGTTGCAGATCATGTCGAGAGCACGGGGCGATCGGGCTGCAGCAGGCGAGAAGATGATGGGTGACCTTCCCGTAACACCGTCGTTTCGGCTGGATGGCCGTCGTGCGCTCGTGACGGGAGCGAGCCGGGGAATTGGACTTGGCGCAGCAACGGCCCTCGCTGAAGCGGGTGCCCACGTCACTCTTTGCGCAAGAAACCGGAGCGAGCTCAACGCCGCTGCCTCTGCGCTCAGGCAACAGGGGTGGTCTATCGATACTCTAGCGCTCGATGTGACGGATATCGGTCAGATGAGAAGCGCGCTGGAGGAGCGCGAGCCCTTCCAGATCCTCGTCAATAACGCCGGCAGTAACCGGCCAATGCCGATGGTTGATGTATCGCCCGAGGACTTCGACGCGATCATGAACCTGAATGTTAGGGCCTCGTTCTTTGTCGCCCAGGAGGTCGCGAAGGGGCTGCTCGGGAAAGGGCTCCAGGGATCGATCATCAATGTTTCATCCCAGATGGGGCATGTCGGTAGCCAGCGTCGTTCGCTGTACTGCGCCAGCAAGTGGGCGATGGAAGGATTCAGTCGGGTCATGGCGCTCGAGCTTGCGGCTTTCGGCATACGCGTTAACTCGCTCTGTCCGACCTTCATAGACACCCCCATGACAAGGCCGTTCCTTGAGGACAGTGACTTCAGGGAGGAAGTGCTTTCGCGGATCAAGCTCGGGCGCATTGGAAAGATTGAGGATGTGATGGGGGCGGTCGTTTTCCTCGCGTGCGATGCATCAGCATTGATGACCGGCTCCTCCGTCATGGTCGACGGCGGGTGGACCGCGGAATGAAACCGTTCAGAACGGCTGTGACCGCGGCGTCCACTAATGGAGAAAGACGAAACTGACGGGCCGGTTTATCGGACGGTTATCTGGAGCTGAAATGGGCGCAGAACGGAAGTGTGGACGGGGCAATGGCGCGGAGCGGTCTCCTGACGTTGCGGACGTGATCGGACACGTGGTGACAGGGGCAGATGCACGCCCTCTGCCGGCTTTCGGGCAGGCCGCAACTGGTGAGCGCGGTTTCTTCTATATCGGTGGGCACTACAGTGGCGTCGGCGGCAGGAGCGTCATGCACGGCCAGATCTATGTGGAAGTGCTTTCACCAAAGAACCGCAGGAGAAAATATCCAATCGTGCTGTTCCACGGCAGCGCGCAGACGGCGACCAACTGGATGGGGACGCCCGATGGCCGGCAGGGGTGGGCGGAGTACTTTGTGGAACGGGGTTACGTTGTGTACCTGGTCGAGCAGGCCATGCGCGGGCGCTCTGCTTGGCACCCGAGCGATGGCCCGACCCGGATGTTTACAGCCGAAGAGGTCGAGCGTCTCTTCACATGTGTTGCGACATCGGGGGCCTGGCCTCAGGCGAGGAAACACTCTCAATGGCCGGGGAGTGGCGCAAAGGGTGATCCTGTGTTTGACGCGTTCTATGCCACGCAGGTCGAGACGGTTGTGTCCCCGGAGCACACGGAGCGCATCAATCAGGCGGCTGGCGTGGCGCTGCTCGACCGGATCGGGCCGGCAATTCTTCTCACCCATTCGCAGGCAGGATCGTTTGGCTGGCTGATCGCGGACAGGCGACCGGAGCTCGTCAAGGGCAACATCGCCATCGAACCGGCAGGGCCTCCGATCGAGAACGTCATCTTCGGGAGCGGGAAGGCGCGCCGTTGGGGCCTCACCAGCATTCCGATCACCTATGAGCCGCCGGCAGCACAGCCGGAAGATCTTGCGATTCTCAGACAGGAGGCTGCGGACGCGCCGGATCTCGCTCCCTGCTGGTTGCAGCAGGAGCCCGCGCGTCACCTGCCAAATCTGAAGGGAATACCGACACTGGTCCTTGCGGCGGAGGCATCCTACCACGCCGTCTTCGATCACTGCACCGTTAGGTGGTTGCGCCAGGCTGGAGTGAAGACTGACTTTATCCGTCTTGAGGACGCAGGTCTCCATGGCAATGGACACATGATGATGCTCGAGAAGAACAATCTGCAGATTGCCGCGCTGCTGGATGAATGGATCCAGCGCAACGTGCACTGAACGGGACAAGACGGCTGACCAGGGCTGTCCATTCAGAACGATCAAAAAAGGGGGAAGAGAGATGACGACAAGGAGCATGCTGGCGTTCTACGACTCTGCAAGGCCTGGGTGGCGTTATTACGCGATATTCGCCACTGTTTGCGCAGCGTTCTGTCTCGACTTCTACGACTTTTATATCGTCGGTTTCCTGCTGGCATCGCTCGGGCCCCAGTGGCACCTGACCTATTTCCAGTCCGCGATGGTGCTCCTGAGCGGAGGTGTTGGTTCAATCGCAGGGGCCCTGCTGTTCGGAGCTCTTGCTGACCGGTATGGTCGAAAGCCCGTTCTTCTGCAGGCTACCGTCGTCTGTGCAATCAGTGCCGGAGCGATTTCGCTCGTGCCTGAGGGCGACTGGCTGTTGCTCTCGATCCTGCGCGTCATGGTCGGCGCGGGTCTGGGCGGAGTAGGGGCTACCATCGCAGTCATCATGGCTGAACTTACGCCGGCCCCGATGCGTGTGAAGCTTATGGGCTGGCCGCTGCTCTTTCCGTCAGTAGGAACATTGATCGCGGCGTCGACAACAGCAGCCCTTATCGCCGCTCTTGGCTGGCGCGGCCTGGCAGCTCTGGGCCTGATGCCGCTTGTTCTCTGTATTCCGTTCGCGCTCCTCATGCCGGAATCGCCAAGGTGGCTTGTCGCCAGGCGCCGACCGGGAGATGCGCGCGCCGCGATTGCCGATCTACTCGGAGTTCCCCTGTCGAGTGTGCCGGATACCCAGGAGGTCGCAGCCGTGCAGCCGTCGGTTTCCCTTGCTGAACTCTACCAGCGGCCCGGGCGGTTCTGGTTTGTCGTCCTGATTTTCCTGACGATCAGTACCGCCAGCTATGGTGTCTACCTTTGGGGACCGACCATTACCTCAATGATCCTCCATGTTGGAGTGGGACAGGCCGCGACCTACTTCGTGTACGTGTCGATTGCAGGACTTTGCGGCCGCGTCATGTTTTCCATCATACCCGCGATCGTCGGCAGGGTGTGGTCCGGACGCCTGATCGGAATTGGCATTGCCTGCGCGTTGTGCGCGGCCGCGCTCATGCACAGGGACTTCCTTGGTCCGGTCCCGTTGTTCGTTGTGTTCCTTGCCGTCGGAGCCATCTTCTATGACGGAGGATATTGCACCCTCGCTCCCTACATGCCGGAGCTGTTTCCGACCCGACTGGCTGCCCGGGGTTCGGGACTTTCCCAGGGGGCCAACGGGCTGGGCAAGATCCTCGGCCCGCTTTGCCTTGCCCTCATAGCGGGGTCAGACAACCTGGTGTCAGCGAAGGCAACCGAAGACGCAATCCTGCCGGCGTTTCTCTTCCTCGCTGCATGCGGTGCAATTCTCGCACTGTGTTTCATCCGTGCCCCTGAAACGCGCGACCGGCCTCTGTCCCTGAATGAGGAAGACCACACCAGGGAGCAGTCGAAGGTGCTCGCCCTTCAGGAGCATCACCAGTGATCCGGCAGAAGATCCCGGTGTCATCCCCGCATTTCCCGTGAACGCAATTCGGCAGGACAGGAGCCCGAGCTATGGAATGCTTTAGACTTTCGGCAGAGGAACGATGGGACGCGAAGAAGCACGTCGAGCGTATCCTTGGCGAGGTGGATGGCGGCGACTACTCAATCGCCTGCTGGGAGCCGGGCCAAATCAGTCCGCATCACGTACATCCGGAGTGCTGCGAGATCTATCTCTGCGTCGATGGCGGGGGTGTGATGAACACCCCGGGCCGGTCGGTTGAGATTGTTTCCGGATCCTTCTGTGTACATCCCCCCGGGGAGCTCCACGAGTTTGTCAACGGAAGCCTCCGGTCGGTTCTCTTCAGGGTGCGATATGGCGGTCCGAAGATCACCCGCATCAAGGAATGGCGGGGAAATTCCGCGTGGATCCCGAGCGCTGAGGATATCGCGTATTTCGCGCAGTATCCCCTGGGGCAGTGCGCTGGCGATCAGCCGATGGCAACACGGGCCTGAAGACCGCGGCCGGGGAGCCTGCCACCGTTGCCGATGCGGGATGGTGATGCGGCAGTGCCGGCGGTCAAGACGCACGCTCATCCGTTGTGTGGCCTTCATGCCGCCGGCTCCAGATTGATCAGGAAGACAGGAAATACGGGAATGTTCGGCCGCAGATCTGACCGGGACGAATCCATCAAGCTGAACGCTCTGGACGCACTCAGTGCGAATGTCCTGATGACCGACCAGAGCCGCAGCGTGATCTATATGAACCGCGCGGCGAAGGCGCTGCTACTGTCCATCGAGAGCGATATCAGGAACGCTCTTCCCGGGTTTTGCGTCGAGGGATTGACAGGTCGTGACATCGGCCTGTTGCTCGGAGTCCCCGGGCCGGCCGACAGAACATGCCGAGCGCATGAGACGACACGTCGGTGTACCGGGAGAATAGGCGGGCTGACCTTCGATATCGTGGAAACGACGTTGCGGGACCCGCAGGGACAAGATGCAGGATTCGCCATTGAACTGACTGATGCCTCTGTGCGCCTGCAGAATCTCAACTATGCGGCTCAGGCTGATTCGATCGGACGTGTCAGGGGCGTCGTCGAGTTCAGCATGGACGGGACGATCCTCAATGCGAACGACGTGTTCCTCATGTCGATGGGGTACACCCTGCAGGAAGTCAGGGGAAAGCACCACAGCATGTTTCTCGACGCGGCGGACAGCTCCTCGTCTGCATACGAAGAGTTCTGGTGCAGGCTGGGGCGGGGCGAATATCAGGCGGCGGAATCAAAACATTACGGAAAAGGCGGGAGGGAAGTGTGGCTCCTGGCTTCATACAATCCCCTTCTTGATGAAAACGGAAAGCCCTTTCGGGTTGTCAAGATTGCTCATGATATCACGGGTCAAAAGCTGCGATATGCCGATCTTGCCGGCCAGATCGAGGCCATCGGAAAGTCGCAGGCCGTGGTCGAGTTCGATATGCAGGGTACGATCCTCACGGCGAACCGCAATTTCCTTGAGGCCACAGGGTACGCTCTGGAAGAGATCGTCGGTCGGGAGCACGCCGTGCTCCTGGACCGGTCGGAGGGACATACCGAGGAACAACGCGCCTTCTGGGCCAGGCTGGCTGGCGGACAGTATCAGGCGGGCGAGTACCGGCTTGTCGGAAAGAACGGCAGGAACATCTGGCTTCAGGCGTCGTACAACCCCATCCTTGACCTCAACGGGAAGCCTTTCAAGGTGGTTCAGTATGCGACAGACATTACGAGCGAGGTCCTCGCCCGGAAAGGCAATGAACGCGTAAGCGCGGTGCTTGAGTCGGTGGTCGGGGGGACAGGGGATCTGAACAGATCGGTGCTCGAGATATCCCAGGCCATGGTCAGGTCAAGGCAAACGGCAGCTGGAGCGGTCGAGCAGGTTGATGCGGCGGTCGGGCAAGCCCGGCGACTTTCAGAAGCGGCGCAGGCCATGAGCGGTATTGTCGATCTCATTAACAACATCACGGGTCAGATCAATCTTCTCGCGCTTAACGCGACGATCGAATCAGCGCGGGCGGGTGAGGCCGGGCGCGGCTTCTCTGTTGTGGCATCCGAAGTCAAGAACCTCGCGAGCCAAGCGCGCCAGGCGACGAACCGGATTGGAGGGGAGATTGCATGCCTTAACGACATATCAAGCGATGTCGAAGGAGCCCTCGATGCAGTCAGGAGAGCCATTCGCGACGTCAATGAATATGTGGCCTCAACCGCAGCAGCGATCGAGGAGCAGAGCGCAGTAACGGGCCAGATGTCGTCGAACATGCAATCGGCTGCTGCCGAAGCCGCGGCAATCGTAAGCGGAGCGACTTCGTGACTGGGCAGGAGCATACTGGCGCGTGCCCAGTGAATGGCGAAGCGGATCCTCAACACATCATGCCGGACCGCGACAGAACTTCTCCACCACAAACCCGATAAAGGCCCTTACTTTTGCGGCCTGATGTGGACCTGCTGGATAGAGCGCATAAAGCGGAAACGATTGTCCGGGCCATTGGGGAAGGACGTCGACCAGTTTGCCGCTGTCGAGCAGATCCCTGACGCCGATTGCCTTGACGCGGGCGACACCCGCGCCTGAGAGGCACGCTCCTATTACAGGTCCAAACTCCGTCACGACGAGGCGCCCGCTTGTCCTGACCGACACGACCTTTCGTCCCTGGCGATACTCCCAGTTCCGCAGAGGCTCGCCGCTCAACGGATCCCGCACCTGAATGCACTCGTGACTGGAGAGGTCGGAAGGGTGCACGGGCTGTCCGAACCGCCTGATGTATGACGGCGAGGCGACGGTGATCGTGCGCGTCTCCAGCAACTTGCGGGAGAGGAGGGACGAGGACGGCGGATGCCAAACCGGACCGCAATGTCAAATCCCTCGGCGATCAGATCGCCGAGCTGGTCCCGCGTCACCATTTCGAGTGAGATCTCCGGGTATTTTTCCAGGAATTCGGCAACATGGGGGGAAAACATCGTGGTGGCGAAAAATGCGCCTGCATTCACGCGCAGTCGGCCGCGGACAGTTGCGGAGGAGCTCGCGGCCTTCGTGAATGCTGTTTCGATCCCGGAGAGCAGCGGCCCGATCTCGGCATAAAGCCTTCTTCCCTCGTCGGTGAGGGAGACCGAACGCGTCGTCCTGTCCAGGAGACGTACACCGACGCTGTTCTCAAGCCGCGCGACAGCGCGGCTCACGCCGGATCTTGTCAGACCAAGCGCGTCAGCGGCCCGGCTAAAGCTCCCGCCCTGAACAATGGCCGCGAGCACACCGACGTTCGCGACCAGTCGACCGTCAAATTTCAAAGCAGATCTCCCGAGAGTGCCAGACTAAGACCATAGAGTTCGTTGCCCGCGGATCAACAACGCAGGTGGTGACTGGACCGCAACAAACGCGTGACACAAGCTCACTCGCTGCATCAGTACAAACCAGCCTAAGGTCTCTTCCGTAAGGGGCTGGGCAGAAACCTCCAGGGCCAGACGAAACAGTCCGGTGATGCCGGGGCGGCCGAGCCGCTCATTCGCTGGCAAGGCAACGCGAAAAGAGAATGATGGAAATGTACGCGATCACAGGAGTGACCGGGAAAGTCGGCGGTGCAATGGCAAGGGCGCTGCTTGCTGACGGATGCAAGGTGCGGGCCGTTATTCGCGACGCAAGCAAGGGCTCGCCCTGGCGTGAAAGGGGATGTGAGGTGGCCATTGCAACCATGGAAGATGCATCGGAGCTCACCGCCGCATTCGCGGGGGCAAAAGGCGTGTTCATCCTCCCGCCGTCCGAGTTTGATCCGGCACCTGGATTTCCTGAGGCGAGGATTGTTATCGATGCGGTGAAGGCCGCTCTCGTTGCAGCCGCGCCAGCCAGGGTCGTCTGCCTTTCGACAATCGGAGCACAGGCAAAACCGGAGAACCTGCTTACTCAGCGTACCCTGATGGAGCAGGCGCTCGGAGAGCTGCCAATGCCGGTTGCGTTCCTGAGGCCGGGCTGGTTCATGGAAAATTTCGCTTGGGACGTCGCTGACGCCCGCAACGGCTCAATTGCTAGCTTTCTGCAACCTGCCGATAGGTCCATTCCCATGATAGCCACTGCTGACGTGGGGCGCGTTGCTGCCAGGCTGATCCAGGAAGACTGGTCGGGGCGACGTATTGTGGAGCTTGAGTATGGCAGGCGAATTTCGCCAAACGAAGTCGCCAGGACCTTTAGCGAACTTCTTGGTCGTCCCGTCCGGATCGAGGAGGTGGCTCGCGACGCCTGGGAGGACCTGTTCAGGTCGCAAGGCATGAAACACCCGCTGCCGCGCATGCGGATGCTGGACGGCTTTAATGAAGGCTGGATTGAATTCGAGGGAAAGGAGAGCGAATCGGTGAAAGGGGATGTTTCGCTTCGCGAGGTCCTCGCGACATTGATTGATGGACAGACGTGAGACCGTCCTGGATCGCAGGTGTCCGGCGCTCTCGATCCGCGGTCGGGTTTCCGACCGAAAAGGCGGGCGATAGTCCGTCTCATTGCCGAAGGAGTTGAAATGAAGCTCGCGACGTTCTGCGACCTGCGCGGAGAGCCGCGCGTCGGGCTTGTGCATTCCGCCGATCGCAGGATCCTCGATCTTGCGAAGGCAGCAAGGCGGGTCGGCCTACAGACGGGGCAATTCTCGAACATGCAGGCGCTGATCGATTCGGGTGCTCGCGGGCTGGATCATGCGCGCCAGTTGCAGGAGTCCGTAACAGGCGATCCAGCGCTGGATCTGGAGATATCCTCGATCGAATTGCTCTCTCCGGTGCCGAGACCTCGGAGTATTCGCGACTTCGTTTCTTTCCGCGGGCATGTTCTCGCCGCCCCAGCCGCTTTGCGGTCACTTGCCGAAAGATTGCAGGGAAAACTGCCGCCGCCTTCCGCAGACTGCTCGGAGGTTCCGGAAGTCTTTCTGACGCAGCCGAATTACTATAAGGGCAACAGGTTCAGCGTGGTGGGTCCCGGCGCGCTCGTGCACAGGCCACAAGGGTGCAACTACCTCGACTACGAGCTGGAATTCGGAATTTTTCTAGGAGCGAAAGGCCAGAACATTCCGCGTGAGGACGCTCGCCGTTACATCTTCGGTTATTCGATCTTCAACGATTTTTCTGCTCGGGACATGCAGGTCCGGGAAGCCGGCGGGATGACGGGCCCGGGCAAGTCGAAGGATTTCAATGGTGGCAATTCGATTGGACCATGGATCGTGACTGCGGACGAAATTGCCGACCCCTACAATCTGAAAATGGTCTCGCGGATCAATGGTGAAGTGTGGTGTTCAACCACGTCCGCAGGCATGATGCACAGCTTCGAGGACATGATCCACCATGTCTCCCGGGACGAATGGCTGCATCCGGGTGAATTCTTCGGCTCCGGCACAGTCGGAGGCGGAACGGGCATGGAGATCGACCGGTACCTCAATGAGGGTGATGTGATAGAACTCGAAGTGGAACACATTGGGGTCCTCCGCAACCGGATCGCAGGCAATTTCAGACCCGCCACCTGAATTCAGATGTCGATCCTGCTGTTTCCGTTTTAGACAAAAGGGCTATTCAGCAGAGCCGGCCGATCGGGAGGCGAGGGCGCGGGAAGATCGACCAGAACTGAAGCCTAGCATGGGTTAGTAGCCATACCAGGCCGACTGCTCCTCGCAGTTGGCAGATTCTTTGGCAAATTCCAGTCTTTCTGATCTCGCCGGCAGGTCAAAAAAATGCGCGCTGGTGAGTGCATCGATCTGCCGGATCCGTCTGCGGATCCATCCCGTGAGATGTTCCAGGCGGTTGCCTCTGGTCCAGCGAAGCTGTCCAGGTGAGCGAGAACCTGCTCAACCGGGTGCGTTCGAGAAGCTGTTGATGGATTGTATCGACAAACTCGAGACGACGTTTTTCGCGAGCACCAAAGGCTCCCCCTTACCCGGCTTGCCCTTCCCGGTATTAAGCTCGCCGAAGATTGTCTTCCTTGCGCTTCAACTCAGCTGCGGTGGGCTCATGTGGTGTCTTCCGCGGTCGTTCTTCAACGCCAAAAGCGATTGCCGCTCCTTCCGTCGCAAGATCAAGACCCCTGACGGAGGCCGCTTTTCCTGATCTGCAGCCGGTGCTCTTTTCCGCCTTCGCGGGTAGATCTGCATCGCCTCACGGACTCACCAGTCGCTATGGGAAGGATTGGATGAGGTATATCGCGGGTTTGGTGTAAAGGCGGTAGCACTCCTGAGACTCGAACACCCGACGATATTCAGAGCGCGCAGTACCCTAGTAGAGTGGCGCTGTTACCCCGCGTTGGCCTTCAGTCCTGCTGCCTGAATACCCGCCACCGCGCACGCCTCATCATTGTCCGAGGTGTCGCCGGAGACGCCGACAGCTCCGAGCAGCGTCGTACCGTCCATGATCAGTACGCCGCCGGGGACCGGCACCAGCGCGCCCTTGGCGATGGTGTTCACCGCGTCGATGAAATAGGCCTGCTCCTGCGCGCGCTGGTACAGCGCACGTGAACCCATGCCCATTGCGAGGGCGCCATAGGCTTTGCCATGCGCGATCTCGGCGCGCATCAGGCTGGTGCCGTCCTGGGCGGCGGCGATCTTGAGCACCCCGCGCGCATCCAGGATGGTCACGACCAGGGGCTTCAGCTTCAGCTCGGCGGATTTGGCGAAGGCGGCGTCGAGGATTGTTCGGGCGACGGCGAGAGAGAGTTCAGCCATGGCTAGGTTCCTTTGTAGCTGGAGACGTGGAAATGGTTTCAGCGCGATCAAGGCTCATCGCCAGCACGCGCGCGACGTGCAGCGCCTCGCGCGCTGCGCCGTCGTGGATCTGGTGGCGGCAGGAGGTGCCGTCCGCGACGATCAACGTATTCTGGTCGGCGCGCCGGACCGCGGGCAACAGCGAGAGCTCGGCCATCTCGATCGAGGCGTCATAGGTCTCAGCGCCGTAGCCGAACGCGCCAGCCATGCCGCAGCAACTCGACTCGATGGTTTCGACTTTGAGGCCCGGGACGAGCCGCAGCACCTGTTCGACCGGCTTGAAGACGCCGAAGGATTTTTGATGGCAATGGCCGTGCACCATGACCTTGTCGGCGACGGTGCCGAGGGGCAGTTGCAGCCGGCCGGCCTCGGCCTCGCGCACCAGGAATTCCTCGAAGGTGAGGGCATGCGCACCGACGGCCTTTGCCTCGCTGTCCTTGCGCAGGGAAGCGAGCTCGTCGCGAAGCGTGAGAAGACAGCTCGGCTCGAGACCGACGATGGGCACGCCGCGCGCGGCAAAGGGCGCGAAAGTGGCGACGAGCCGATCGAGCTCGGCCCGGGCTTCCTCGACGAGGCCGGCAGAGAGGAAGGTGCGACCGCAGCAGAGCGGACGGCTGCCGCTGGCGGGCTTGGGCAAATGCACGCGATAGCCGCCGGCTGTGAGCACACGCAGGGCGGCATCGAGATTCTCGCGCTCATAGATGCGATTGAAGGTGTCGGCGAAGAGCACGACCTCGCGGCCCGTGATCGGCCCGACCGCTTCAGCCGACGGCACGAAAACGTCGGTGCGGAAGGCCGGCAGCGCCCGGCGCGCGCTGATGCCGGCAAAGCGCTCGAACAGCTTTCGTAGCAGGGGGCTGTGGTTACGCAAATTCGCGATTGCGGCGAAGCGCGAGGCGAAGCCGGCGTAACGCGGGAGATAGCCGACCAGCCGATCGCGCAAGCTCAGGCCGCGGGTGGCAGCACGCGCAGCGAGCACTTCGATCTTCATCTTGGCCATGTCGACGCCGGTCGGGCACTCGTGACGGCAAGCCTTGCAGGAGACGCAGAGTTTGAGGGTCTCCATCATTTCGTCGGAAGACAGCGCATCGGGGCCGAGCTGGCCTGAGATCGCAAGCCGCAGCGTGTTGGCGCGGCCACGCGTGACGTCCTTCTCATTGCGCGTGGCGCGGTAGGACGGGCACATCACGCCGCCCTCGAGCTTGCGGCAGGCGCCGTTGTTGTTGCACATCTCGACGGCGCCCTGAAAACCGCCGCCGGCGCCGGGATAGGCCGACCAGTCGAGTTTCGTCTTCAGCTCGCCAACGCGATAGTCCGGCTTGAAGCGGAACAGCGAGCGGTCGTCCATTTTGGGCGGGTCGACGATCTTGCCGGGATTGAGCACGCCCTCAGGATCAAAGCGATGCTTCACCTCACGGAAGTCGGCGACGAGGCGCTCTCCGAACATGGTCTCGTGGAATTCGGAGCGCACCAGGCCGTCGCCATGCTCGCCGGAATGAGAGCCCTTGTATTCGCGCACCAGGGCAAAGGCCTCTTCCGCGATGGCGCGCATCGCCTTGACGTCCTTCTCCAGCTTGAGGTTCAGCACGGGGCGCACATGCAGACAGCCTTCGGAGGCGTGCGCGTACATCGTGCCGCTGGTGCCGTGTTTCGCGAACACCTCGTTCAGGCGCGCCGTGTAGTCGGCGAGATGTGGCAGCGGCACCGCGCAGTCCTCGACGAAGGAGACCGGCTTGCCCTCCTGCTTCATCGACATCATGACATTGAGGCCGGCGGCGCGGAAATCGGCGATGCCGCTCTGCAAGGCGGGCTCGGTGATCTCAACCACGCCGCCCCATTTGCGCGTTTCGTTGGTCCAGCCGAAGCCGAGATCGCCCATCAGTCCGCCGAGCTGCTTGAGGCGTACGAGATTATCGGCCTGGTCCTCCTCGGCGAATTCGACCACCAGCACAGCGTCAGGGTCGCCCTTGATCGCGGCCGAGATAGTTGGCTTGAACATCGCGATCTCGCGGCCGAGCGCGATCATGGTGCGGTCGACCAGCTCGACCGCGATCGGCTTGAGCTTCACCAGATGCTGCGCCGCATCCATCGCCGCGTAGAAACTGCCGAAATGGCAAACGCCGAGCGCCTTGTTGCGGATCACCGGCCAGAGCTTCAGCTCGACCGTGGTGGTGAAGGCGAGGGTGCCTTCGGAGCCGACCAGCAGATGCGCCATGTTGTTGCGCGCGTTGCGCGGGGTGAGCGCATCGAGATTGTAGCCGCCGACGCGGCGCTGTACTTTCGGGAAGCGCGCCGTGATCTCGTCGGCTTCGCGCATCCCGAGATTGAGCATGTCGCGGAACAGCGCGCGCATGGCCGCGCCGGCGTCGAGGTCGGAGAGATCGCGCGACACTTCACCAAAGCGGCAGAGCGTGCCATCCGCCAGCGAAGCCTCCATCGACAGCGTGTTGTCGCGCATGGTGCCGTAGCGCAGGCTGCGGCCCCCGCAGGAATTGTTGCCGGCCATGCCGCCGATGGTGGCGCGGGACGCCGTGGAGACGTCGACCGGAAACCACAGGCCGTGCTTTTTGAGCTGGCGGTTGAGGTCGTCGAGCACGATGCCGGGCTCGACCACGCAAGTGCGGCCGGCGACATCGAGGGCCAGGACCTTGTTGAGGTGCTTCGAGAGGTCGATCACCAGGCCGTCATTGACGGTCTGGCCGCATTGCGAGGTGCCGCCGCCGCGCGGGGTGACCTTGACGCCCTCCTCACGGGCGATCGCCAGCGCACGCAGGGCTTCGTCCATGGTCCTGGGCACGACCACGCCCGATGGCACGATCTGGTAGAACGAGGCGTCGGTGGCGTAGCGGCCGCGGCTGAAGCCGTCGAACAGGACGTCGCCCGTGATTTCACGGGCCAGACGCGCCTCCAGACCGTCCTTTGGGGCCGATTCCAGTGATTTTCCGGCCACTTCCGCCGCCATGATCCGCTCTCGCCTGTTTGCCAGCCCGTCTTGCCTACGGTCGCCGCCCTTGGCAAGACGAGCCCTGCTTGTTGTGCATTGACGACCTCGCAGGGGCGAGGGACAAGCCCGGCGAATAGTGATATGCGAGCGGCTCGCCGACCCGTGGATCGGGCCGCCAGACGCAAAGCCAAGATCGACTTCAAGACAGACTTCAAGACCGGGAAGGACGCCCATGACCGTGCATACTGGAAGGCATTTCCTACAGATTCCAGGACCGACCAACGTCCCCGACCGCGTGCTGCGGGCGATGGACATGCCGACGCTGGACCATCGCGGTCCGGAGTTCGCCGAGCTCGGTTTCGCGGTCCTGGCCTCGATGCAGCGGGTGTTCCGTACCAAGCAGCCCGTGATCATCTTCCCCTCGTCCGGCACCGGCGCCTGGGAAGCGGCGATGGTCAATGTGTTCTCGCCCGGCGACAAGGTCCTGATGTGCGAGACCGGGCAATTCGCCGTGCTGTGGCGCGGCATCGCCGACAAGTTCAAGCTCGACGTCGACTTTATCCCGAGCGATTGGCGCCACGGCGCCGACCTCGCCGAGATCGAAAAGCGCCTTAGCGCCGACAAGCAGCACGCGATCAAGGCGGTCTGCGTCGTGCACAACGAGACCTCGACAGGTTGCGTCACGCCGCCCCTGGAGGTGCGCAAGATCCTCGATCGCGTCAAGCATCCGGCGCTGTTGATGGTCGACACCATCTCCGGCCTCGGCTCAATGGAATATGAGCACGATGCCTGGGGCATCGACGTCTCGGTCGCGGGCTCGCAGAAGGGCCTGATGCTGCCGCCGGGCCTCGGCTTCAACGCCGTCTCCGAGAAGGCGCTCGCCGTTGCCAAGACCAATCCCGGCATGCGTTCCTATTGGGACTGGCAGGAGGTCATTTCCTTCAACAAGCTCGGCACCTTCCCCTACACGCCCGCAACCAATCTGCTCTACGGGCTGCGCGAGGCCGTGAAGATGCTGGAGGAGGAAGGGCTGGAGAACGTCTGGTCCCGCCACAAGCGCCACAGCGCGGCGACGCGAGCGGCGGCCAAGGTCTGGGGCCTGGAGACGCAGTGCCTTGATCCTGCCGCGCATTCGCCGGCGCTGACTGGCGTGCGCGTGCCTGATGGCTTTGATGCCGACGCCTTCCGCAAGGTGGTCCTCGAAAACTTCGACATGTCGCTCGGCACCGGCCTCAACAAGGTCAAGGGCAAGGTGTTTCGCATCGGTCATATCGGCCATTTCAACGACCTAATGCTGATGGGCACGCTCGCAGGCGTCGAGATGGGCCTGGATCTTGCTAAGATTCCGCACCGGAGCGGCGGCGTGCTGGCAGCCATGGACGTTCTGAAGGGACGCGACGCGGTGCCGATGACGCAGGTGGCCTGAACTATCAAAACTGCAAGAAGAAGTGAGCGCGCGATGAACGCACCGACTGCCAACGAAGACCTGCTCTACTCCGTCACGGACGGCATCGCGCGGATCACCTTCAACCGCCCGCAGGCGCGCAACGCCATGACCTTCGCCATGTATGACCGCATGGCGGAGATCTGCCAGGAGATCAACGTCGACCGCTCGATCAAGGCGCTGATCCTGACGGGCGCCGGCGACAAAGCGTTTGCCTCCGGCACCGACATCTCTCAATTCCGTGCTTTCAAGACCGCGCAGGACGCGCTCGACTACGAGGCGCGGATCGACCGCGTGCTTGGCACGCTCGAGCAGTGCCGCGTGCCTGTCATCGCCGCGATTGCGGGGGCCTGCACCGGCGGCGGCGCCGGCATCGCCGCCTGCTGCGATCTTCGCATCGGCACCGAGATGACGCGCATGGGTTTCCCGATCGCGCGCACGCTCGGCAATTGCCTATCGATGTCGAACATCAGTCGTGTCGTCTCGCTGGTCGGTCCTGCCCGCACCAAGGACCTGATCTTCAGGGCGCGCTTGGTCGAGGCGCCGGAAGCGCTTGCGCTCGGCCTGCTCACCGAGATCGTGCCCGATGTCGAGACGCTGCAAAGCCGCGCGGACGAGACCGCAAAGCTCGTCGCCAGCCACGCGCCGCTGACGCTGGAGGCGACCAAGGAGGCGGTGCGCCGTATCCGCCGCACGCTGTCGCGCGAAGAGGGCGAGGACCTGATCCTCAAGGCCTATATGAGCGAGGATTTCCGCGAGGGCATGGATGCCTTTCTCAACAAGCGCTCGCCGAACTGGAAGGGCCGTTAGCGCGCGCTCCGTCAGCCGAAAGTCATATGCGGCGGAATGTTCGCCGGCTTGAACTCGCCAGCTTTAGTCCGCACAATGCAGCGATAAAATTCCCGGCATCACAAAGCCAATAAAAACCAGGGGGCGAAATTCGTGCGAATTCCGTTGAAAGCCGTCGGAGCTGCGACGGCCTTGTTGTTGAGCGCGCCCGCCTTTGCCGGCTGGGAACCCACCAAACCGGTCGAGATCGTCGTGGCGGCGGGCGCCGGCGGCGCCTCCGACCAGATGGCGCGGATGATGCAGGCCGCGATCCAGAAGAACAATCTGATGAAGCAGCCGATGGTGGTCTCGCTCAAGGGCGGCGCCTCGGGTGCGGAAGCGTTGATGTACATGAAGTCCAGCGAGGGCGATCCGAACAAGGTGCTGATCGCCTATTCGCTGATCTACATGCTGCCGCTGTCGGCCAAGATCCCGTTCAACTGGCGCGAACTGACGCCGGTCTCGGTGATCGCGCTCGACCAGTTCGTGCTGTGGGACAATAGCGCCGGCCCGAAGACGGTGAAGGAATTCATCGCGGCTGCAAAGGCCGCAAGCTCGCCGTTCAAGATGGGCGGTACCGGCTCCAAGCGAGAAGACCACGTGCTGACCGTGTTCCTCGAGCAGAAGACCGGCGCGAAATTCTCCTATCTGCCCTATAAGTCCGGCGGGGAGGCCGCGACCCAGCTCGTCGGCAACCACACCGAATCCAACGTCAACAATCCGTCCGAGAACCTCGAAGTGTGGCGCGCCGGCCAGGTGCGTCCGCTCTGTGTGTTCGACAAGGAGCGCATCTCCTACACCACCAAGGTGACGGACACCCAGTCCTGGGCCGACATCCCGACCTGCAAGGAGGAGGGCGTCGACGTCCAGTATCTGATGCTGCGGGCGATGTTCCTTCCCGGCAAGGTCACGCCGGAACAGCAGGCGTTCTATGTCGAGCTGTTCCACAAGGTGACGCAGACCGCCGAATACAAGGACTATATGGAAAAGCAGGCGTTGAAGCCGATCTTCCTCACCGGCAAGGACATGGTGCAATTTCTCGAGGAAGACGACGCTGTCAACAAGTCGCTGATGACGGAAGCCGGCTTCGTCGCGAAGTAGCTGCTTGCTTTCACCTCGCCCCGCTTGCGGGGAGAGGCCGGATTGCGCAGCAATCCGGGTGAGGGGGACTCTCGGCGAGTCCAGTTCTCGCCGCCCTCGTGGAGCCTCCCTCTCAACCTAACCCTCTCCTCGTAAGCGGGGAGAGGGGAATTGGCCAAAGCGTTTGTTGAAACCCAATGTCCCAAACCGATCTTGAAATCGTCGTCGACGATCCGACCGCGCCCGAAGACGACTCCCCCGCCGTCGCAAGCACCAGCACGGTCGAAGTCATCGCCTGCCTGCTGCTGCTCGCGCTCGCCGCAATCCTCGGGTTCGACAATTGGCGCACCGGCGCCTCCTGGGATTCGACTGGGCCGGAGCCCGGTTATTTCCCGTTCTATCTCTCGCTCGTCCTGGGCGGCGCCAGCCTCTACGGTCTGATCGCAGCTCTCCTCGCACGTCGCGGGGCAAGCGAGACCTTCGTGACACTGGCGCAGGCGCGCCGGGTAATGGCGGTATTCCTGCCGACGCTGCTGTTCTGCCTGGTGACGCAGTTCCTCGGCCTGTACGTCGCGAGCTTCCTGCTGATCGCGGGCTTCATGCGGGCGATCGGCAAGATCGAGCTGTGGAAGTCGCTGCTCACCGCGCTGGTGTTCACGGGGGTCATGTTCGTCACCTTCGACATCGCCTTCGACGTCATCATGCCGAAGGGACCGCTCGAAGCGGCCTTCGGGTACTAGGTGGGGCCGCGATGGAAGCTTTCGGTCTCCTGCTGCACGGCTTCGGCGTCCTGCTGACGTGGAAGACGCTGGTGCTGATGATGGTCGGGCTGGTGCTCGGCATCTTCGTCGGCGTTCTGCCCGGGCTCGGCGGGCCCAATGGCGTGGCGATCCTGTTGCCACTCACTTTCACGATGGATCCCACCTCCGCCATCGTGATGCTGTCCTGCATTTATTGGGGCGCGCTGTTTGGCGGCGCCATCACCTCGATCTTGTTCAACATCCCCGGTGAAGCCTGGTCGGTCGCAACCACTTTCGACGGCTACCCGATGGCGCAACAGGGCCGGGCGGCGGAGGCGCTGACGGCGGCGTTCACGTCATCCTTCATTGGCTCGCTGGTCGCGGTGCTGCTCATCACTTTCCTTGCTCCGATGATCTCGTCCTTCGCCTTGAGGTTCGGGCCGCCCGAGTTCTTTGCGGTGTACCTGCTCACCTTCTGCTCCTTCGTCGGATTGGGACGCGAAGCCAAGCACAAGACGGTCGTCTCGATGTCGCTCGGCCTGCTGCTTGCCGGCATCGGCATGGACACGGTGTCGGGCCAGCTGCGCATGACCTTCGGCTCCGCCGAGCTCCTGCGCGGGATCAACTTCCTGGTTGCGGTGATTGGGCTGTTCGGCATCAGCGAGATCCTGCTGACGATGGAGGAGCGGCTGGCGCTACGCGGCCACGCCGCCAGCATCTCGCTGCGCGTGGTGCTGAGCGTGTGGAAGGACCTGCCGAGATACTGGGTGACGCTGCTGCGCTCCTCCTTCATCGGCTGCTGGCTCGGCATCACCCCCGGCGGGGCGATCGCGGCGTCCTTCATGGGCTACAATCTCGCCAAGCGCTTTGCCAAGGATTCGGAGAGCTTCGGCAAGGGCCGGATCGAAGGCGTGTTCGCGCCTGAGACGGCGGCGCATGCCTCCGGCACCTCGGCGCTGCTGCCGATGCTGGCGCTCGGCATTCCCGGCTCCGGCACCGCGGCGATCCTGCTCGGCGGGTTGATGGTGTGGGGGCTCAATCCCGGCCCGCTGCTATTCGTCGAGCACAAGGACTTCGTCTGGGGGCTGATCGCCTCGATGTATCTCGGCAACGTCGTCGGCCTCGTGCTGGTGCTGACGACGGTGCCGATCTTCGCCTCGATCCTCCGCGTGCCGTTCGCGGCGGTGGCGCCGATGATCGTGGTGTCCTGCGCGATCGGCGCCTATGCCATCCAGAACGCGATGTTCGACATCTGGCTGATGCTAGGCTTCGGTGTCGTCGGCTACGTCTTCAAGAAAATTGGCATCCCGCTGGCGCCGTTCACCCTTGCGCTCGTGCTCGGCAACCGCGCCGAGGACGCCTTTCGCCTGTCGATGATCGGCGCCAGTGGCGACCTCAAGGTGTTCTGGTCGAATGGCCTGGTCGGTTCGATCACGACGTTGGCGATCGTGCTGCTGTTCTGGCCTGTCATCGACGGGGTGCTGGGGCGCCTCGGCTGGACGCAGCGGACGAGAACGACGCCGCGTTAGGTAGGCCCCGTGGGTACGCAATACTGAAATCAAGGCAACGCGTCCAACAGGAGGCGAGACCCGGTTCGCGCCGGGCTATCGTAGGCGACATCAAGCGCGGCACTCACACCACCTTGGCATCCCGGAGCGTTGCGATCTCGTCGGCACTGAAGCCGAACTCCTTCAGCACCTCGTCGGTCTGCTCGCCGAATTCGGGCGGGCGCGCCACCATCCTGCTCGGCGTGCGCGACAGCGTCACGGGCTGGCCGACCAGGCGGATGTGCCGGCCCTCGTCGTTGGGCACGTTCTGCGCGATACCCAGATGCTTGACCTGCGCGTCCTCGAACATCTGGTCGATGGCATAGATCGGCCCGCAGGGCACGCCGGCCTCGTTGAGCTCGCGGACCCAGGTTTCGGTCGATTTCGTCACCGTACGCTTCTCAATCTCGGCGTTGAGCGCGTCGCGGTTCCTGGAGCGCGCCGGCGCCGTCGCGTAGTCAGGATTGGTGACGAGTTCGGGGGCGCCGACGGCGTGCGCGCAGCGCTCCCAGATCCGTCCGCCCGTCGTTGCGATGTTGATATAACCGTCCGAGGTCTTGAACACGCCGGTCGGGATGCTGGTCGGGTGGTTGTTGCCGGCCTGCTTGGCGACTTCCTTTTCCATCAGCCAGCGCGCGGCCTGGAAGTCGAGCATGAAGATCTGAGCCTGCAGCAGCGAGGTCTGCACCCACTGGCCCTTGCCGGAGACCTCGCGCTCGAGCAGCGCGGTGAGGATGCCCATGGCACAGAACAGGCCGGCGGTGAGGTCGGCGACGGGGATCCCGACCCGCATCGGACCTTGACCCGGCGCGCCGGTGATCGACATCAGCCCGCCCATTCCTTGCGCGATCTGATCGAAACCCGGTCGCTTGTGATAAGGGCCGTCCTGGCCGAAGCCGGAAATGCTGCCATAGACGATGCGCGGGTTGATCGCGGCGAGGCTCTCGTAATCGATGCCGAGCTTCTTCTTCACTTCGGGGCGGAAATTCTCGACGACGACGTCGGCCTTGGCGGCGAGGCGCTTGAACACGGCGAGCCCGCGCTCGTCCTTCAAGTTCAGTGTCATGGCCCGCTTGTTGCGGTGCAAATTCTGGAAGTCGGACCCCCGCCGCGGGCCGCCTGGCTGCTCGCCGCCAGAATCCTCGGTCAGCGCGTCGACCTTGATCACGGTCGCCCCCCAATCCGCGAGCTGCCGCACGCAGGTGGGCCCGGAGCGGACGCGGGTCAGATCGAGCACGGTGAAGCGCGACAGGGCTTCCGAGGCATGCGGAAAGGGCATCTTGGCTGGCTCCGGGAACAGATTGCGGGCCTACCATAGTGACGGATGGACCTGCGGCAAGTCTGTCGTGAGCGGACGGGCTGCGGAGCGCCCGCCGAGCGGGAATCATCTTTGCTCGGCGCGAAGGGCGAGCGGGTTCACCACCTTCTGCGCAACAGTTTCTGCCGCCCCGCGGGACAGTCTTGTTCGAGGATTGAGCGAGCAGTGAAATGGAGACTTTCGCGCAGCGGGCGTGGTGCTCGGTGCCGGCACTTATGCGCAGTCCTCGCCATTCGCTCCAATTGAGCCAGCAAATACGAGAGCCGGGTGAGCGGAATTGTCATCGCAGTATTCGAATCCTGCAATTCCCGTACTTGCCTTGGTCCACGGGCTGATCGACTTCCCTGTGTCGGGGCAGTGGACGCAGCGACTGGCTGTTGCAATCGGCATGCCGGGAGGTTGGCTGGTTTCCCTCCGAAACCTTCCAACGGAGCGGGATATCTAAGCCGAGGGTTCCCGGGGCAGGCCTTCTTTAAGCCTTGCCTGAAACGACAAATTAACATGACGGCGCACAATAGTCTGAGCTAGTCCTGGCCGGGGGCGAATCGCTGGGCCCGATGGGTGATTATGCAGAGCCGGTATGGCGAGCCTGAAGTTGAGACCAAGACGATGAGATCGAGATCTACCCAGGAAGACCTGCTCTCCGACGACCCATTCTACACGGTCGCAGGTAACAACATCCAAGGGAGTTACATATCGGCGGCTTCGGGAGGGACCTCGACCGGCGGCTCGACGTTCGGCTCGGTAATGTCCGTCAGCTCAGGCGGCATCACGATCAATCTAGTCCTCGACGCCGCGGCGCAGGCTGCGCCGACCAGCTTCAAGAACGGTCTGCAACAAGCGATCGCTATCCTTGCCGCCAACATCACAGACAAGATCACCGTTAACATTAAGATCGACTATAGCGGAACCGGGGGCGGGGCTGCGGCCGGCCCAGATTCCGGGTCCTACGAGAACTATTCTTGGGTCCGCTCGGAACTGATCAACAACGCCAGCGCCGGGGACGCCACGTTTAATAGCCTGCCCATCGGTTCGACTATTCAGGGACAGACGAACGTTGCGGTCTGGAACGCTCAGCTTAAGCTCTGGGGTGCCATCGGGGCCAACGACACCACGACGGACGATGCCAGCGCAAATTTTTCGACTGACATCAATTCAAACCTGCTGGTTGGTGTCGCGCTCCACGAGCTCACGCATGCACTAGGTCGCGTGCCCTACGGATCGGCCCCGGACGTCTTCGATTTCTACCGTTTCACGAGCCCGGGCGTACGCCTATTTTCAGGCGCCCAGACCGCGCCCGCCGCTTACTTCTCGCTAGACGGGGGCAATACCAAGCTCGCCGACTACGGCCAGAGTTCCGATCCAAGCGACTTCCTCAACAGTGGTGTGCAAGGGCCCACCGATCCCTTCAACGAATACTATACGAGCGGCACGTCCCAGGCTCTTTCTTCCGTAGACAAAGCTCAGCTGAATGCATTGGGGTTCCACTTGAGTGCGCCTGCTTCGGGCCCTCCCGTGGTAGTGGCTTCGAACTTACAGGAAACATCGAATTGGTCTCCTGTGCCACTTTCAACTCACTTCGCGTACCGCGATCCCGCCAATTTGCCGGCCGCGACATGGCGTATCCAGGACGTATCCAGCGACGGCTCAAATGCGCTGCTACTCAACGGCACTCCGTTGTCGGCCTCGTCGCCGGTGAATCTGACGCCCGCTCAGTTCAATCAGATTACCATTAGCTCAGTTAGTTCCTCGCACGACATCTGGGCGGTTGCTAGTGATGGGACTTATTGGAGCTCGCCCGTCCATTTCACTGTTTATCCCTTTGCATCCGCAGCCGTCGGCCCTCCGGTGGTCGTGGCTTCGAATTTGCAGGAGACCTTGAACTGGTCTCCTGTGCCACTTTCAACCCACTTCGCCTACAGTGATCCCGCCAATTTGCCGGTCGAGACATGGCGGATCCAGGACGTGTCCAGCGACGGCTCGAATGCGCTGCTACTGAACGGCTCTCCCTTGTCGGCCTCGTCGCCTGTGAATCTGACGCCCGCTCAGTTCAATCAGATTACCATTAGCTCAGTTACTTCCTCGCACGACATTTGGGCGGTCGCGAATGACGGGACTTATTGGAGCTCGCCTGTCCATTTCACTGTTTCCCCCTTTGCACCCGCAGCCGTCGGTCCTCCGGTGCTGGTGGCTTCGAATTTGCAGGAGACCTCGAACTGGTCTCCTGTGCCACTTTCAACCCACTTCGCCTACAGTGATCCGGCCAATTTGCCGGCGGCGACATGGCGCATTCAGGACGTGTCCAGCGACGGCTCGAATGCGCTGCTACTGAACGGCTCTCCCTTGTCGGCCTCGTCGCCTGTGAATCTGACGCCCGCTCAGTTCAATCAGATTACCATTAGCTCAGTTAGTTCCTCGCACGACATTTGGGCGGTCGCGAATGACGGGACTTATTGGAGCTCGCCTGTCCATTTCACTGTTTCTCCCTTTGCACCCGCAGCCGTCGGTCCTCCGGTGCTGGTGGCTTCGAATTTGCAGGAGACGTCGAACTGGTCTCCTGTGCCACTTTCAACCCACTTCGCCTACAGTGATCCGGCCAATTTGCCGGCCGCGACATGGCGCATTCAGGACGTGTCCAGCGACGGCTCGAATGCGCTGCTACTCAGCGGCACTCCGTTGTCGGCCCCGTCGCCCGTGAATCTGACGCCCGCGCAGTTTGCGCAGGTAACGATTGGGTCTGTCAACTCCTCGCATGATATCTGGGCAGTTGCGAACGATGGAAGCTTTTGGAGTGCGCCGGTTCACTTCAGTGTCTCACCTCCGGCGCCTACGGTGTTTCTTGATGCTGCTCACACCTCCCCACAAGACTTCGCTAGTCAGCTGATGCATCATCTTAGCGACTTTCATCTACTATGATCGGGTAGCGCAACTACAGCACGCTAGTTGTCTTCCTACCAAGCTCTTATCTTGAGTAAGCCGCGCTAGTACTGTCTGAGGGGGAGATACCGTGCCCGCTCTGGAGGTCGTACCGGCGCCGGCATCGATCAGAACGTCGCAAGTTGCGTCTTCGCCTCCTGCGCAACGCGAACGGCGCGGCAGCGGGTTATTGAGGTTCTGCGCAGGCGATGATCCCGATCCAAAGCGAGAACAGAGTTTTGGATCGCCAGCCACCACACGGAGATGCCTCGCCGTATGCGAAACCCGACTCTTACGGCTGCTTGAGAGCCGGGGCTCGCTGTCGCCCGCGCGAAAGGGTTACACTTTCGTCACGTCTGCGCCGGCGGAGCGATAAGATTACATCTAACCCAATCTCTGCATGAGACTAGTCTTTGCTCAAGGCTGGCGATTCACTAAGGCGGCGTTTGATTTCTGAAACGATAACAGAGACCAGTTTCTCTGCACCCTCGCGACTAAGATGATCGGTATCAGTGTAGAAAACGGCGTCTTTGCTGTGAGTATAGCATCGGCCGGTTTCGCGGCTGCAGAAGACCTTATCTGGATAGATAGGTACAAATCGTGGAGTACCCTCCAAGCCTTGCACGATTTGCTGAACGCGCCGATTTCGTTCCCAATACTTCGGCAAACTTGTCGTTAAGGGTAGCCGATTTTGGGAAATTAATTTGACTAAGGTGCGCGGCACGTGCCACCCGACCTCGGGTACAGGCAGCACGTAGTATACCGTAACGCCCATTTCTAAGAGACGCACCAAGGTCGTGCGCAACGCAGTCGCTGAAGCGGTCGCACGTTCGGCGTCGGTTCCTTTGAAGCCTACCGGTCGGATTGCTGCTAGCGGTCCGGGTTCTACTCCGCCTTCTCCATTGTCGAAGGTTGTGCCAGCAATGTAAGCATTGCTACGATCGTTGATTATAACATTCATGATATGATGGCTGCGCAGCGCCATAAAGACGCTTTCCTCAAACGCAGCGCATGGGGTTTTGCTTTCAGAAAGCTCGACGCCTGCGATGAAGGGGCAACCGGGATAAGTATAAACGAAAGCCGCAAGTGACAGGTCCTTCATCGCGTCGCTCAGAGGGCCTGTCAAGGTCTCTGCATGGCTATCGCCTAGCACGGCAAAAGTCGGTTCGCTGTCAGCCCGTCCGATGATGCATGCATCTTCGATGCTCTGCCGCCGGCAGTTTCTACCGTCGATCACAGCCGTCGCACGCTCTGGTTTTAGCGCAAGCAGCGTGAGTTGGTCGGCCGGAAAGCGTCGTGGAATTCCGCCGGTGAATTCGTTAAATCCAACGAAAATGAGCAGTACTGCGGAGGCAGAAGAAAGACAACGAACGAGCATCGATAAGCTGATGGTCTGTCGATGACGGAAGGGCAATTCCACGAATCGCCAGCTCAGATAAGAGAGCAGGATGCACGACGAGACGAGGCCAAGCATGGTAGGCGTGTCGGGTGCATTAACGAGATAAAGCCGGGCGAAGGAGAATACTGGTTGGTGCCACAGATATAGGGAATAAGAAATTAGGCCCATGCCGACCATCGGCCGCGTTGCTAGGAAGCGGGACACGGGGTCACAGCCGCGGCCGAACCGGATAATCAAAGCGGAGCCGCAAACAGCTAGCGCTGTGTTCCAGCCAACCGAGGTCTCGTGTACTTTAACGAGACAAACCGCAATGGCGACAAGAGCTATTCCAACCGCAGGCAACAGAGCGGCCGCCGATTCGATATAGATTGCATTATCGCGGCGTTCCAACCGCGCGAGAAGGCATCCCGTCAGCAGTTCCCATGCCCTATTATGGAAGAAATAAAAGGCTGCTGAAGGATCGGAACGATTGTTGTAGATCGCCGAACAGAATGAGATTGCGATCGCAAAGATCAGAAGTGGCGTGAGAAAGCGGGGCGCTCGTTTCCAAATTGCCATCGCGATCAGGGGAAACAGCAGATAGAATTGTTCTTCGACCGAGAGCGACCATGTATGCAGCAGGGGTGTGGTGTCGCTGGATTCGGCGAAGTAGTCCTCACGGAAATAGAAATAATCATTTGCGACAAAGAAGATCACTGCAATGATGCTGCGGCCGAAGTCGGTCAGCGGCTCGGGAGTCATCACAAGCAGGCCGATCGTGATGCTCGCCATGATTACGAGGAGCAACGCTGGGAGAATGCGTCTCGCGCGTCGTTCATAGAAGCGCGCGAGCGAAAACGAATGGCTGCCAAGTCCGTCGAAAATAATTCCGCCGATGAGGTAGCCGGAGATTACAAAAAAAATGTCGACTCCAAGATAGCCGCCGACGAAGGGTTCAAATCCGTAGAACTTCAAGTGCGCGTGGAAGAAAATGACCGAAAAGACCGCAAGCGCGCGAAGTCCATCGATTTCAGGCCGATACGCGATATTGGCATGAGTGTCTGCCATTTTGCCTCGTTAAAGTCAGCGAACGATGCCTTGTAGCACCTGGTCAAAGCCCTGCGAATTGTTGGAACCACACTATTGAGGCAGGCGGCGTTTGTGATTGTCTCGGAACTTTATTAGCGTTCATCTCGTGAACAAAAATCGGTTGACGTTCATGGCGTGAACGCGGTATTGAGCGGATATGAATCGTGGGTAGGACAACGGTGCCGGGGACTCTGCACGATCGGGAGGTGGATAGCGGGATTATCCTTGAGCTCCTGAAATCTGTTGAACGGGATGGCGGTCGATCCCAGCGTCGATTAGCGGCAGAGCTTGGCGTCGCATTAGGTCTCGTCAACGCCTACCTCAGACGTTGTATCAGCAAGGGGCTGGTCAAAGTCCAGAACGTTCCTGCGAGGCGCTACGCTTACTACCTCACTCCTAAGGGCTTCGCTGAAAAGTCTCGCCTGACAGTTAGCTATCTCGCTTCCTCATTCAGTTTCTTTCGGGAGGCGAAGGCCGACTGTATCGTGATGTTCGAGGCCGGCCGGGCAGCCGGTTTCAATTCAGTGGTTCTGGTTGGGCGCTCGGACTTGGCGGAAATAGCGGTCATCTGCGCAATTGAGTGCCAGATCGAGATCGTGGCGCTAATTGACGCGAAGAGGGAATCTGAAAGCTTCCTCGGAGTTCCGGTCGTGGCCTCCTTCGACGAGGTGACAAAGAGTTTTGATGCGGTGGCGATTACGGACCTCGATGACAGCTATGGCAGCTGGGATCGTGCTCGGTCACGCCATGGTGAGCAGCGCACACTAGTTCCGCGCCTTCTTGGCGTAATGAAGAATAGCGAGCGGCGATGACGGCGCCCAAACAGCAATGGTTTGTCGTTCAAACGCAGCCGAATTCGGAGCGACGGGCAGTGGCGAATCTGAATCGTCAGGGCTTCGAGGTTTATCTACCGCAATATCTCAAGCGCCGCAGTCATGCCGGAAAGGTTGATTTGGTTGCTGCGCCGCTCTTCCCGCGCTATCTGTTCGTGGCCCTCGACCTGATGGCCCAGCAATGGAGAGTGATCCGTTCCACGCTCGGCGTCGTCGAGCTTATCCGTCAGGGCGATCGGCCCGTGCCGCTTGCGAGCGATGTCATCGGAAGCTTGCGCGCTCGCCAGGATGATCGTGGCTTAATCCAGCTGGATCGTCCCAGTTTTCAGCCCGGGGACAAGATTCGTGTTGCCGGCGGTGCTTTCTCCGAACATCTCGGTGTATTCGAGGGCATGAGCGACCGAGAGCGCGTCGCTGTTTTGCTCGATCTGCTCGGCCGCAAGGTTCGGGTGATAATGAATATCGGCGTGATCGAAGCGGTTTGATCTCCGCTTTGGTTTCGCTCTGAATGAACTAACGTGTGATAGCGGATTGCCTCCGTTTCACCCGAAGTGCGGTAGCTTGCCAAAATGGCAGGGGTCGCGACCTTGATCGTTCTCTGCAGGCGCACTTTCATCGTCCGACAATCCAAATAAAACTGTAAGGTGTTCTGGTGAAATTGGAAGGCAAGAAGGTTCTTGTCACGGGTGCAGACGGCTTCATCGGCTCGCACCTGACGGAGCGACTTGTGTCACTTGGTGCCGAGGTTCGAGCGCTAGTCCTCTACAACAGCTTCAACTCACGCGGCTGGATCGACGATTTAGACCGAGGGATCCAAGAGCAGATCGATGTGTTCGCGGGCGATATTCGCGATCCCAACGGCGTGCGTACTGCGATGCGCGGCTGCGATGTTGTTCTGCATCTCGCTGCGCTGATCGCGATCCCGTATTCGTATCACTCGCCGGATGCGTATGTGGACACAAACGTGAAGGGTACCCTGAACGTGATGCAGGCTGCGCGCGACCTCGGCGTGGAACGCGTTGTCCACACTTCCACCAGCGAGGTTTATGGCACGGCTCGTTTTGTCCCTATCACCGAGCAGCATCCACTGCAGGGGCAGTCGCCGTATTCGGCGACCAAAATCGGTGCGGATCATTTGGCGCTCAGCTTCTTTCTCTCATTCGGAACGCCGGTTACAATCATACGCCCCTTCAACACCTATGGACCACGGCAGTCGGCGCGCGCGGTGATCCCAACCATAGTTACCCAAATTGCTTCGGGCGCTCGGCAGATCAAGCTCGGGGCGCTCAAACCAACGCGCGACTTTAATTACGTGCAGGATACGGTCCGCGGCTTTGTCGCGGTCGCCGAATGCGATCGCGCGCTCGGCGAGGTCATCAACATCGGAAGCAACTTCGAAATTTCGATCGGCGATACGGCCAAGCTCATCGCGGAGCAGATGGGGCGGGACGTCGAATTTACGCTGGACGAACAGCGGCTGCGGCCGATCGACAGCGAAGTGGAACGCCTGTGGGCGGACAATAGCCTCGCGCGCGAAGTTACGGGGTGGATTCCGGAATATGCGGGCCATGACGGCTTTCGGCGTGGCCTTGCGGAGACCATCCCCTGGTTCTGCGATCCCAAAAACCTGCGTCACTACCGCACCGGCATCTACAACATTTGACGTAAGAAAGCGATGGCCGACGCGATGATCCGTGAGCCCTTAGCAGCCAGCCATGACCTGAAATCGACCATCGTCGCCAGTGTGCGCGGACTGCTCGGCGAGGCCAAAGCGCCGATTGCACTACATGAGCCCGACTTTGCCGGCCAGGAATGGAATTACGTCAAGGACTGTATCGACACGGGTTGGGTTTCGTCCGTAGGTTCGTATGTCGATCGCTTTGAGGGTCAAATTTCCGATTTCACCGGCTGTGGTCATGCAATTGCGACGTCCAACGGAACATCCGCGCTGCACATTTGCCTGCTGCTGGCGGGCGTTGTCGCTGGCGATGAAGTGCTGGTGCCGACTTTGACCTTTGTCGCCACCGCCAATGCGATCGCCTATGCGCAAGCCGCGCCGCATTTCGTGGACAGCGAGGAGGTCTCGCTCGGTGTGGATGCGGAAAAGCTGGAAGCCCATTTGCGAGTGATCGCGCATGTGAGGGACGGAGTATGTATGAACCGGCTGACCGGTGCTCCGATTCGCGCGCTGGTCGTTATGCATGTGTTTGGCCATCCAGCGGACATCGAGGGGTTGACCGAGCTCGCGCGGCGTTGGAATCTTGTGCTGATCGAGGATGCCGCTGAATCGCTTGGGTCCTATTATGACGGCCGCCACACCGGGAACTTCGGTCGGATAGCCGCGCTTAGTTTCAATGGCAATAAGATCGTGACGACAGGCGGCGGCGGGGCGATCCTTACCAACGATCCAGTGCTTGGCAAGCGAGCCAAGCACCTGACTACGACGGCGCGCGTTGCCCATCGATGGAATTTTGAACATGATGAGATCGGCTACAACTACCGGATGCCTAACATCAACGCGGCTCTAGGATGTGCGCAGTTCGAGCGGCTGCCCACGATGTTGCAGCAAAAAAGGAATCTCGCCGCGTGTTATGAAAAGGCGTTCGCCGATGTGGAGGGCGTCCGGTTCCTGCGAGAGCCACCCGGTACGTCAAGCAATTATTGGCTCAATGCGATCGTGCTCGACAAGCGAATCAGCCCCTGCCGCGATGATGTGCTCGGCGCCCTTAACGAGAGCGGTTACGGCTCCCGGCCGCTCTGGACGCTCATGCACAAGTTACCGATGTTCCGAGCCTGTCCGCGGATGGATCTCGCGTTGGCCGAGGCGATGGAGGCGCGCCTGATCAATCTTCCCTCCAGCGCAAAGCTTGGCGCGTGAGCATAAGCCGACGCATTGGCGTAATAACGGGCAGCCGGGCCGAATACGGTCTGCTGTTCTGGCTGCTGAGCGACATTCGTGCCGACGCTGATTTCGACTTGCAACTTGTTGTAACCGGCATGCACCTGGCTCCGGAGTTCGGAAACACGGTGCGGGAGATCGAAAAAGACGGCTTTGAGATCGCTCGGCGCGTCGACATGCTGCTGTCCGGCGACACGCCCATGGCAATCGCGAAATCGGTCGGCCTTGGGGTGATCGGAATGTCGGATGCCTTGGAACTCCTCAAACCGGACATCGTGGTCATGCTCGGAGATCGTTTCGAGATCTTGGCCGCCGCTCAGGCTTGCCTTTTCCTCGGCATTCCAATCGCGCACATAGCCGGCGGGGACACGACGGAGGGAGCGATCGACGAGTCGATGCGCCACGCCATCACCAAGATGGCCCACGTTCATTTTGTCACGAACGAGCTCGCGGCCCGTCGTGTGCGTCAGCTCGGTGAGGCTCCCGAACGGATCTTCAATGTCGGCAGCCCCGGGCTCGACCATCTGCGGCGGCGACCGTTGCTCGATAGGGAGGCGCTCGAAGGTGTACTCGAGGCGCAACTTGGTGAGCGAAATCTGCTAATCACCTTTCATCCCGTCACGCTGCATGATGACCAAGGAGCGGCCGAATTCCGCGCCTTGCTGGCGGCGCTGGACGATCTCGACCCTTCGATCCGGCTGTGGTTCACCAGACCGAACGCCGACGCGGGAGGACGGGCGATGGCATTGGCGTTGGATGCATGGGCCGCCGCCAATGGCTATCGGGCAAAGGTCTTTACCTCGCTAGGGCAATTGCCGTATCTCAGCCTGATGGCACATGCGACGGCAGTCGTCGGCAACTCGTCGAGCGGTCTTTACGAAGCTCCTTCGCTTGGCATCGCAACCGTCGATATTGGGGATCGCCAGAAGGGCCGACTCGCGGCCTCATCGGTCCTCCATTGTGCCGGGGAGCCGGAGGCGATTCGACAAACGATCAATCGTGCAATCACGCTCGACTGCCGCGACACACTCAATCCCTATGGGGACGGTCACTCGTCAAGTCGCATTCTAGATGCGCTGCGCTCGCTGCCGGGTCGTGCCAAACTGCTGCGAAAGTCCTTTAACATGACGGGGCCGTCCGTTGAGTGAATCTGTCTGGATCATTGCGGAGGCTGGCGTCAATCACAATGGAGCGATCGATCGTGCGTTGCAGCTTGTCGATGTGGCAGCTGATGCCGGAGCAGATGCCGTCAAGTTCCAGACCTTCAGAGCCGACAAGCTCGCGACCGCAAGGGCGGCCAAGGCAGACTATCAACGCACCAACACGGGCGAATCGAATTCTCAGCTCGAAATGCTGCGCGAGCTCGAATTGTCGGCCGATGATCACCGGCGAATAGTGGAGCGCTGCCGGCAAAAGGGAATCGCATTCATGTCGACCGCATTCGATGTGGAGAGCCTCCTCATGCTCGAAGGGTTCAACGTGCCGGCTATTAAGATCCCGTCCGGCGATCTCACAAGTGCGGATCTGCTGCTGAGTGCAGCGCGATTGCGTCGCAAGCTGATCATGTCAACTGGAATGGCGACCCTCGGCGAAATCGAAGAGGCTCTGGGAGTTGTAGCGTTCGGACTCACCATGCATCGGCCCCCGACCCGCAGGGCTGATTTCCAATTGGCCTATCTAAGCGCAGCGGGCCGAGACGCGCTTCGCAGTAACGTAACTCTTTTGCATTGCGTTACGGAATATCCAGCCGAGCCCGATATTGTGAACTTGCGTGCGATGGATACGATGGCCTGCGCCTTTGGGTTGCCGGTCGGATATTCCGATCACACCATGGGCATAGAGGTTTCGCTCGCGGCGGTTGCGCGCGGAGCAAAAGTAATCGAAAAGCACTTCACTCTGGATCGTACGTTGCCGGGCCCGGATCACGCGGCTTCGCTTGAGCCCGCCGACCTCAAGCGAATGGTCTCCGGCATCCGTAATATCGAGCGTGCTCTCGGCAGTGCAATCAAAGGGCCGGTCGCGGCTGAGCTGCGCAACAGATCGGTCGCTCGCCGAAGCTTGGTCGCGGCCCGCCGGATCGCCCAAGGCGAGGTCTTTGCGGCGGAGATGATTTCGGCGAAGCGACCGGGCGACGGCCTCTCGCCAATGGAGGCATGGAACCTGATCGGACGTCGCGCCACCCGTGACTACGATCCCGACGAACAGATCGAGCCATGAACCAACCCGTCATCATCATTGGAGCTGGCGGGCATGGTTCAGTGATCGCAGATGCGTTGCTAGAATCGGGTATCCAGGTGCTTGGCTTCACCGACCGCGATTCGCGACGGTGCGTCGACAGCTCTCTCGGTCTCGGTATCTTGGGCGCCGACGAGCAGGTGCTCGCAAACCACTCCCCGGGGAGCGTCGTTGTAGCGAACGGAGTAGGCGGTGTCGGCAGCAACGAACAGCGACGACAGGTGCAAATGAGAATCGAGCAACTCGGTTGGCGCTTTGCGACTGTGCGCCACCCATCGGCGATCGTATCGCGAGGAGCCACAATCTCGGGCGGCGCGCAACTACTTGCTGGCAGCGTCATCCAGATCGGCGCCGTCGTCCACGCCGGCGTGATCGTCAACACCCGCGCGGTGATAGAGCATCACTGCGACATCGGCTGCTTTGCTCATATCGCACCAGGCGCGGTTGTGTGCGGCGAGGTCGAGATTGGTTCGGGAAGCCATATCGGAGCCGGAGCTGTCGTTAAGCAAGGCGTTCGACTTGGTCCGAATACGCTGGTTGGGGCGGGTGCTGTAGTGGTCCGGCATTTCGAAGGCAATGGGACCTTGCTCGGTGCGCCGGCACGCCGCGTGGAAAGTCGATCATGAAGAGCTGGGAACGCGTATTGATTGCTCCGAGCGCGCCATTGCACGATGCTCTTGAGATGATCGATAAAGCTGGGACCAGGATGGTGCTAGTGGTCGATGAGACTCGACGCCTGCTGGGTTCGTTGAGCGACGGCGACATTCGCCGCGGGTTGCTACGAGGCCTAACGCTCACTGAACCCGTAACCTCCGCCATGCATGTCGGCCCTAAGACAGCCGATGTCGGCGAGCGGCAGGACGTGATCCTTGCCCGGATGCGCAAGCTCGGTCTGTATCAGATGCCGGTAGTTGACGCTGCAGGCACGGTCGTCGGCCTTGAAACCGTTGACGATCTGCTGGCAACGCCGCTCCGCGACAATCCAGTCGTCATCATGGCCGGCGGGCGCGGAGTGCGGCTCGCGGAACTGACGCAGGATACGCCGAAACCCATGCTGAGGGTCGGATCACGGCCGCTACTCGAGACAATCGTCATGAGTCTTGCGATGCAAGGCTTCAGCAAGATTCATCTCGCGGTAAATTACAAGGCCGAGCAGATCGAGCAGCATTTCGGTGACGGTTCGGCTTTCGATGTCGAGATCAGCTATCTTCGCGAGCGGAAGCCCATGGGAACGGCTGGGGCCCTCAGCCTGCTCGCTGATACTCCAACGTTGCCCATGATCGTCACCAACGCCGATCTGCTGACGAAGGAAGATTACGGCAACATGCTCGATCGCCATGTAGAGGCGAAGGCGCATGCCACGATGGCCGTTCGGAACTATGAGATGCAAGTTCCATTCGGTGTTGTGAGAGAAGGCGAGGGCGGCATCGAAGCGATCGACGAGAAGCCGATCCAGCGCTTCGTCGTAAGTGCTGGCATTTATGTGCTGTCGCCCGAGGTGCTGAAACTCATTCCCAAGGAGCAGCCGGTCGACATGCCTGCGCTGTTCGAGCTTGTTATGCAGCGCAATCTGCGGACGCGCTGCCACCATATCGACGGGTACTGGCTCGATATCGGACGGATGGCCGATTACGAACGTGCCAATCTCGATTTTGCGGAGATATTCAGATGATCGAGCACCGGAGAGTGCTTGGCCTGATCCCCGCGAGGGGCGGTTCGAAGGGGCTGCCTGGCAAGAATATTCTCACTGTGGGTGGACGTCCGCTGCTGCAATGGAGCATCGATGCCGCGCGACAATCGCGCTATATCGATCGATTGGTATTGTCATCTGACGACCCCGCGATCATGCGAATCGCGGCGAGCGCCGGCTGCGAGGTGCCGTTTCGTCGGGACGATGAGCTGGCGAGCGATGAAGCGAGCTCAATCGACGTGGTTGTGGATGCGCTAAATCGTCTGCCGGGGTACGATATTGTGGTCCTGCTGCAGCCAACGTCGCCGCTCCGCACCGTAGCCGATATTGATGGGGCCATCGAGCGGCTGGTATCAAGCCGCGCGCCCGCTTGCGTAACGATCTGCGAAGCGGAGATTCATCCGTATTGGATATTTCGCCTGGATGACAGCGGCCGGCTCGCGCGGTTCGCCGAGCCGCCTGGCGACATGCCGTTGCGGCGACAAGACCTGCCGACGGCATGGTCCTTGAATGGAGCTGTCTATGTCGCCGATTGCAGCTGGTTTCTTAAGAGTCAGACGTTCCTTTCATCCGCAACTGTTGGATATCCAATGCCAGCCGATCGCTCGCTCGATATCGATACCGCCGAAGATTTCGAACGGGTGCTACGGATCGCGGAAAATGCTCGCAACGTCCCGTGATGCCGGATCGAGGTAGATCAAGATGCAAAAGCAAGATGTCCTAACCAAGTACAATCTGTCGCCCAAGGTGCGGTTTTGCAAGCTTTGCACCGTTTCAAACCAGCGGCCGCGCATCAGTTTCGACGAACATGGGGTCTGCTCGGCCTGCAACTTTGCTAGGTTCAAGCGCGAAAAGATCGATTGGGCGGAGCGCGAGCGCGAGCTTATCGATCTTTGCAATCGGTTTCGTCGCAGCGACGGTGAGTTCGACGTCATCGTTCCCTGCAGCGGCGGAAAGGACGGAAGTTTTGTTGCCCACCAGCTCAAATACAAGTATGGCATGAACCCGCTCACCGTGACCTGGGCCCCGTTGCTGCCAACGGAGATCGGACGGAGAAATCTCGACGCCTTCATCCGCGCTGGTTTCGATAACATATTAGGCACGCCGAATGGGCAGACAACACGAAAGCTGACGCGGCTCGCGTTCCGGCACCTTGGGGATCCGTTCCAGCCGTTCATCTACGGGCAGACCAACTTCCCTCTTCAGATCGCCGTCAAGCATCGGATTCCGCTGATTATGTACGGCGAGAACGGTGAGGTCGAGTACGGTGGCGATATGAAGAACGCCTTTCGACCGACGCGAGAAATCGCCGATCACGACAAACATTATTTCTCGGGCCTACCGCCTGAGTTCTGGACCACGCACGGTGTCACCGCAGCTGATCTTAAGCCGTTCATGTCGCCCGACTATGAGTCGATCATGAATAACCACACCGAAATACATTTCTTCGGGTACTACAAGTTCTGGGATCCGCAAGAGAACTTCTACTATTGCCGCGAGCACACCGGCTTCGAGCCGAACACCGAGCGCTCGGAGGGAACCTATTCGAAGTATGCGAGCCTGGATGATCGCATTGACGGCTTTCACTACTATCTTGCCTACGTCAAGTTCGGCATTGGCCGCACAACATCGGACGCCGCTCATGAAATTCGCGACGGCAAGATCACTCGGGAGGAGGGTGTTGCACTTGTCAAGCGCTACGACGGCGAGTTCCCGCAGAAACACTTTCACGACTTTCTCGACTATAGTGGGATTAGCAGTGAGGAATTTCATGAAATCCTAGACTCCTGGCGGTCGGATCATCTCTGGCGCAAAGTCAGTAATGGATGGGAGCTCAAGCAGCCGGTCTGGCTCGAACAGGAAAGCACGGCGGCTGAAACGGCATGAAGCGCATCAGGCTGATTCCGCGCCTCGACATCAAGGGACCCAATCTGATCAAGGGCGTGCATTTGGAGGGCCTGCGCGTGGTCGGCGATCCTCAGGTGTTCGCTCGGCGCTACTACGAGCAGGGCGCGGATGAACTGCTTTATGTCGATGTGGTGGCAAGCCTCTACGGCCGAAATAACCTGCATGATATCGTCGCCCGCGCAGCGCGCGACATCTTTGTTCCCCTTACGGTAACGGGGGGGATCCGGTCCGTTGATG